>CAXNGJ010000047.1:0-7168 GCA_964201895.1 Terrimicrobiaceae bacterium | reverse complement strand
TGAGAACCCCGGCAGCGGCAAGGTGCGCCCTGGAGGCTCGCATTTCCAGCCTACCCCCTCGCCAGACCCGGCATTTTGGGGTGCGGGGCGCGCCCCGCACCCCAAAATGCCGGGCACTTGACTCTCAAAGCCCCATCTGGCAGCATCCGAGCATGGAAATCAAGGCTTCCAGCTTCAAACTCCGGGCCAACGCCCCGAAGGGCCAAAAGCGATTTCCTATCAGCCCAAAAGCGATTTCCTATCAGCTGTCCCCAAGCTCGGCGAACATCTCGCGGAAGTCCTGGTAGACCGGCGTCTCGGGACTGAGTTGCTTCACGCTGAGGGTGCGGTTCAGATCGATGTCGCAGTAGGCCACATATTGCTGTTTGTCGTGGGTCGACATCGCCTTAATATCGCTGAGTCCCTTGCCGTCGGATCCAATCGAGGCGAGCTGGAGCTTGGAATTCAGATTCTGCCCGCGAACAATGGCGGGAGCGGCGGCGAGGACAGAGGCGGCTGCGCCTCCCTGAAGAAACTTGCGACGGGTCGTCATGATACCCCATCAAAACGGATCGGAGCGCCCCGGTCGAGGTTGAAACCGGACGCATTCGCGCACGCGGATGACACGGATGCGCCAGAGCGGGCGTCGCTCTCGCCGATTTTTCGGGCATTGCCAGGCGCGATCCGCTATAAATCCCCCACCAAAATATTAAGGACGATCCCGCTGGCCCGCACCATCCTCACCCATGACCTTTCCCGCCGATTCCTCCGCCCCGATCGTCTCTCGACACTCGACCCGCTCCTGGAATGTCCTTGCCGCGTTCGGCCTCCTATTCTTTTCCGGCTGGACCCTTTTCGCCGATCTCGCGCACGACGCTCACTTCGTGCTGCAGCCTTCTTTCAGTTCGTTTTTCCTCGGGCTCTTTGTGATGGGTTGGTCGATCGCCGCGATCGTCTACGCGGGGTTTCCGAAGCACTACCTGATCCCCGCGATCGTACTGGTGACCCTGAGGCTTTCCCTCGCCTGGCCCCTCACGATCTGGCTCGATCTCCGCACGGCCTCGCTTCTCCTCGATGAATGCCTCGTCCTGCTCGGCCTCGTCTACCTCGTCGCTTCGGTCAAGAGCTCGGCGATGCACGGGCGACCGGCGTTTCGCTGGCAGCACTCGCTTGCGATGGGAATCGCCGTCCTGATCGCCTCGATCCTCTCCCTCCCCACCGGCCTCTTTGGCATCGCGAAGATGATCGAAGATACCTCCGCCGGATTCGTCCGGCTCACACCCGGAGGCATCCAGCTCACCGAGCGGATTTTTGAAAAAGACGATCGCCGCGTTCACCTCATCGGCATGGCCCACATCGCCGACGGAGGCTTTTATGACGCCCTCAACGGCAGCCTCGCCGAACCGCTCGAGGGACGTCGCCTCGTCCTGCTCGAAGGAGTCTCCGACAGCGAGAAGATCCTCCCGCAATCCTTCGCCTCGGGCGAGACCTATCGCGCCATGGCCGAAAAACTCGGTCTCGCCGAACAAGCCCTCGGCTTCGCGATGCAATCGGATAAACCCGCTGAGGGCAAAAACACCCTCGAGGCCTGGACCGAGCGCGGCGTCGATTTCCGCCGCGCCGACATCGATGTGAGCGAACTCGACCCTGCCTATCGCGACCGCCTCGTCACCCTCCTCGAAGCGGTGGGTAATCTCAATCTCGAGAGCTTCTTTTCCATGCCCGGCGAAATGACCGCGAAGGACCTCGAAGAGCTCATGGTCGAAGGCCTCGTCAAAAGTCGGAACGCGCACCTCATGGAAGTCTTCGCCGAACACGAGAGCGAATACGCCGAAGTCTTCATCCCGTGGGGCGCCGCCCACCTCCCCGACCTCGAACGCCGCCTTACCGCCCTCGGCTACGCGCCCGTCGCAGAACACCAGCGCCTCGGGATCGATTTCTGGAAGCGCTTCCGCTGAGTCTCTCAGTTCACGATGGCCCGGGCGGCACGTAAGGGAGCGAGCACGATGCCTCCAGCGCCGATCAGCACAAACAGCCCGCCAAGCGCCACGAGGATGATTCCTCCTGTGGAGATCCCCTTTTCCACCACGACCCGCGATGGATCGGCCGGATCATACCAGCAGGGATAGGTCTTTCCCACCTCGAAACGATCGAGCACCTGTTGCTCACCGGACTCGGAGGTGCTCGAAGACTGGACGATGCGCCAAGTGCGGGCCTCGAGCGCTGTCCCCTCGACCTTGTAGCGGATGTGAAACTCGGGACGATAGTGCTTCCGGGTCCGCGAGCTGACGGATTTCCGCGAGTTTTTTTTAAGTTTCTCCTCCTCGATCAGTTGCTTTCCGAGGATCTCGCAGCGGCCTTCGATGAAAGCTGGATCCACCTCCATCTCGGGGCGGAGGATCGCGAAATATCCCACCGCGCCGAAGATCCCTCCGACTAAGTCCTCTTCCGAACATGAACGAAACAAAGAGCATTCATTGATTCTCAAAGTCCCGCTGGGTCGCCATGAGATGCCGGAAACTTCGAGTAATAAAGCGTCCTCAAAAGCTTCTAAGGCTCCGTCAAGTGAGGTGAAAATATGGGAGAGGGGTCAGTCCCGCGTATTGACGCAATTTAAAAAATCTGAAAAGTTCGGTGTATGGCAAGACAACTGCGAATGGAATACGCAGGGGCGATTTACCATGTGATGAGTCGAGGGGACAGGAGGGAGGCGATTTTCCTTGATGATGAGGACCGGAAGGGATTTTTAAGGACACTCGGGGAAGTGTGCGAGCGTGCCGGTTGGGAGGTTCTTGCCTATTGTCTGATGGGTAATCATTTTCATCTAGTGGTCGAGACGCCGAAGCCGACGCTTGTGAGCGGGATGAAGTGGTTTTTGGGAACCTACACGCAGCGTTTCAATGCGAGGCATCGGTTGAAGGGGCATGTTTTTGCGGGCCGTTACAAGTCGCTGTTGGTCGATGGAGGGATGATTTTTATCTGCGGGTGGTCTGCGACTATGTGCATCTGAATCCGGTGCGTGCAGGGTTGCTGGGCGAGGGGGAGGCCCTTGAGGATTATGTTTGGAGCAGTTTTCCAGAATATCTTAAGTCGCCGAGGAGGAGGGTCGGGTGGTTGCGGGTAGAGCGCTTGTTTGGCGAATTGGGGATCAGGCGGGACAGCGGACGTGGGCGCAGGGAATTTCGGGAGATGATGGCAGCGCGGAGTAGGGAGGAGGGACACGCGGAGGAGGAGCTCTGGAAGGGGATCCGGCGGGGATGGAAATTTGGCGCTGATGATTTTGTGGAGCGTTTGAGCAAAATGGGGCATGGAGCCGAAGGGAAAGCGGCAATTCATACGAGCGAGGCGCTGGAAGAGACGATGGAGGAAAAGGCGCGAGGAATCGTGCGGGAGTTTTTGAAAAAGCGGGGCGTGGGATTGGAAGAATTCCGTAAGCTCAGGAAAGGGCATGCCGACAAGGTGCTTCTGGCCGGAGAACTGAGGCGGAACACAACGATGACGATGGCGTGGATCGCGAGGGAATTGAACGCGGGAGTTCCTCAGACTCTGTGGAGGGCATTGTGGGCAGCCCGTGTAAAAAGCGATAATACGCGGGACTGACCCGTTTTCTCCGCGACACGGACTCTTCGGCCTGGACCAGCATCAGTCAAATTCCTATCAGTAATTTCGCCAGCGCGCCGAAGTTCGGCGTCAACCTGCGTAATGCCTGCTCATCGGCAACTTCGACCAGGTAGTCCATGCCATTGCAGTCGGCGGTTCTTCAACCGCGCTGACCGATCAATCACCATCCTCGCGCCGGTCGAGGACCAATGCCGCTGGCTGCATACGATCGGTTTTGCCGAGATGGATTGCTATTTCAAAATCTACGAACTCGCTGTATACGGTGGCAGAAACCAATGTAGGAGTCTTATGCGCCAGGAAACACAATGCGTTCACCACGGCGGGTTGCCGGACGCCGCCACGGGCGGAATCAACTCGCCAATCTATCCGTCCACCGCAGCAGAGTATCTCGACCGCGACCAAGTGCCTTACCAGCGCTACTTCAACACGCCAAACCAAGCAGCGGTCGTGCGCAAAGTTGCCGCGCTCGAAGGCGCCGACGACGGCGTGCTCTTCGGTTCCGGCATGGCTGCGATCAGCACTACGCTGCTGACGTTGCTGCGCGCCGGCGACCACGCGGTGTTTCAGGAGGAACTGTATGGCGGCACTCACGCGTTAGTGGCGGATTTGTTCCAACGCCTTGGCATCGGGTTCAACTTCGTGCCAATGACGCCCGAAGCCATCGCCGACGCGCTCACGCCCCAGACCAAGGTTATCTTTCTTGAATCGCCGACCAACCCGTTGCTCCATATCATGGATGTGCGCCGCGTCGCCGACGTCGCCCGAACGCACGGCGTGACGACAGTGATCGACAACACCTTCGCCACGCCGATCAATCAAAACCCGATCGCGCTTGGTATTGATGTGGTCGTTCACAGCGGCACGAAATACCTCGGCGGCCATAGCGACATCCAGTGCGGCATCGCGGTGACGAATTCCGCCTTGGCTGATCAAATTCGCCACCAGGCCTGCCAGCTCGGCGGCAGCCTCAACGCTGCAACCTGCCATCTTCTCGAACGCAGCCTCAAAACCCTGCACCTGCGCGTTGAACGCCAGACGAACAACGCCGGGCAGTTGGCGGAATTCCTTGCGCGGCACCCCGCAGTGGCCCGCGTGTATTACCCCGGCCTGCCGACACATCCGGGCCACGAGATTGCCCGGGCACAGATGCGCGGCTTCGGTGCCATGTTGGCCTTCGACCTGAAAACCGGTGACCTCTCTGCCGACATGGTGCAACGCCGACTGCGACTGATTCGCCCCGCCGCGAGTTTGGGCGGCGTGGAAACGACCATCTGCGCGCCGGTGCAAACTTCCCACGCCAAAATGTCGCCCGCCTACCGTACCCGCCTTGGCATCACCGACACCTTGCTGCGCGTATCCGTCGGCATCGAACACCTCGAAGATCTCGTTGCCGACTTCACCCAAGCCCTTAATGGCCAGAATTTATCTAAAATCTTTGTGAACAGTGCGAAGCATATCCCATGATTCGCCATACACAAGACTTGACGGCGGTGGATTGGCAAGAGGCCTCCGAACCACTTGCAACCGGCAAGGTTTCTTGAGAACGCCATAATCACAGGCAAAAAGCATGAATCTGATAAAACCCCCGAGCCTAAAATCTGGCGATACCATTGCAGTTGTTTCTCCGTCTTGGGGTGGGGCGGGATGTTTCCCGCACCGATACGAAGCTGGCAAAAGGCAGCTTATGGAAAACTTCCATGTCAATGTTATCGAGATGCCCCATGCTCTAAAGCCTCCTGAATGGGTATATGCCAATCCCAAAGCGAGAGCCGAAGATATAATGCAGGCTTTTTCCGACCCTAAAATTCAAGGTATTATTGCCAGTATTGGCGGGGATGATTCCATTCGCCTACTTCCCTATCTGGACTTAGATGTTATCCAAAAAAACCCCAAAGTTTTTATGGGCTATTCTGATACGACTGTTTTGCATTTTGCATGTTTAAAAGCAGGTATCCGTAGTTTTTATGGCCCGTCTATTATGGCTGGATTTGGGGAAAACGGCGGACTGTTTCCCTATATGAAAGATGCCGTTTTCAAAACTGTTTTTTCCAACGAGATAATCAGCACTGTCCCACAAGCAGACAGCTGGACGGTGGAGCATTCACATTGGGAAAACCCTAAAAAACAGACTGTACAGCGCAAACGGGAAACACCCCTAGGCTGGACATGCCTGCAAGGAACTGGGGTTCATAGTGGCTTCCTGATTGGTGGCTGTATTGACGTATTACCAATGATACTTGGAACAAGTCTTTGGCCAACAATAGACTATTTTGATGGTGCTATTCTGTTTGTTGAAACGTCCGAAGAGGCTCCCCCAGTAGATGACATTAAACGGATTATGCGAAATCTGGGTGTACAAGGAATTCTTGAACGCTTGAACGGTATTCTGATTGGCCGTCCGGGAGGAAATGTCCAGAATTTGCGGCAATATGATGAAGGCATACAAACCGTTGTCAGAGCCGAATTCGGCCTTGCAGACCTTCCGATTATCGCCCAAGTGGATTTCGGCCACACCGATCCCATGTGCGTTCTGCCCTACGGCATGCAAACGGAAATCAACTGTGAAACCACAAGCATCACGTTTCTAGAAAGTGGTTGTTCGTAGAGAATTTCTGCAACATGTGGAGTTAAATTTTGGCGATACCATTGCGGTTGTTTCTCCGTCTTGGGGCGCAGATAATTGAAATGAAGGCGTGCCCTTCATCGAAATACATAAGAGGAAACGGTATGAACCGAGGAGATCGGTTCATACCAGGATGAAGGAAGAAAATTATGAACCCAGCCAGCAAACACACCGCCGAGCACTATACTTGGGGAGAGGGATGCGACGGGTGGCATTTGCTCAAAAGTGATAACCTATCTGTCATTCAAGAGACGATGCCACCGGGCACCGCCGAAGTTCCGCACTATCATCGACACAGCCGCCAGTTCTTTTTCATACTGGAAGGTGAAATCGCGATTCGGTCACCGGAAGGAGATTCGAGGCTGTGCGCTGGCGAAGGTGTTCATATCGCGCCGGGCATAATGCATCGGATATCGAACGCAGCGACTGCTCCCTCACATTTCCTCGTCATCTCATCGCCACCGGCTCACGGTGATCGCGTTCTCTCGGAAGAAGTTAAGGAATGATCATGTCCACTACTTCATGTAATGTTGCGGTGCAGATTCGATATGCGATAGAAGCCGACATGGCAAATGTCGCGGCTGTCCTCACCGAGGCGTCGGAGTGGCTGTGCGAACGTGGAATGCCGATGTGGAAGGGCGACGAGCTATTGCCGGAACGGATCACCAACGATGTCGTGTGCGGGCTATTCGCCGTTGCGGAAGTCGCGGGCGAAATTGTTGGCACCGTGAAGTTCCAACTTGAAGATGATCTGTTCTGGCCCGATCTGCCACGCGGCGAAGCGGCCTACGTTCATCGTCTCGCCGTCAAACGCAGGTTTGCTGGTGGGACAATCTCTTACGACCTGCTCGCATGGGCAGTGAACCGCGCACGCGAGCTTGGACGCCATTATCTGCGCCTTGACACCGAAGCTTCGCGGCCAAAGCTCCGCGCAGTTTACAAACG
>CAXNGJ010000046.1:0-7206 GCA_964201895.1 Terrimicrobiaceae bacterium | reverse complement strand
CAAAACTCGTCCTGTTTCGGAGAATCTCTCTGGATAAGGCGCTGCGGGCGGAGGCGGAGCAGCGCCGACTGGATGAGGCGTAGGATTTTGGTGATCATTTCGCAGTGAGCCTAACAAAGTCGGTCGGACATCTGCTGGGATAGGGAGATTTTTCTGAAATATTTTTTTAGCTGCCTATTAAATTGCATCGATGCGATATCTAGCGTAAGCAGAAGGTATATGAACTCTCCACTCTTTGCCCTGTCCATGCCGGGTTGGCCTGAAATAGTTTTTATTCTCGTCATCGTGCTCTTGCTTTTCGGTGCCAAGAAGCTTCCGGAACTCGCTCGCGGAATTGGTCAGAGCCTTGGAGAGTTTAAGCGAGCTCGCGATGAGTTCGAGCGCGAGATTCACAAATCCACCGCCGAACTCGAGATCAAGGAGCCTGCGGAGAAGCAGCCTCATAAGCCGGCCTGATCCAACCCGGCGCCTCGACATGTCGCAGCGCGGGATTTTTTGTTGGATTCTCTTTTTTTGTCTTCCGGCTCTTTCGGCCAAGGAAGTCGTAGTTGCCTACTACAATTTGGAAAATTACCTGCCCATGCCAAGGGTTGTTGATGGCAAGAGGGTGAAGAACGCTCCCAAGCCCGAGTCCGAAATTGCTGCTTTGATCACCATGCTCAAGCGCATCCGCCCGGATGTCCTTGGAGTCGTGGAGATCGGCGACCAGGCTATGTTGGCCGATTTTCAGGAAAGACTTTCCGCCGTGGGCATGGTTTTCCCCCACTCCGATTGGGTCGCCTCACCCGAAGGCGGGCGCCACATTGCGCTTTTGAGCCGGTTTCCGATTGTTGCCCGGAATTCCAAGCCGGAGGTGACCTTCGAACTCGATGGCCGCTACCACCGCATGGGGAGGGGAATCCTCGACGCCACAGTGGAGGTCACACCGGACTATCAACTCCGCCTTGTTGGTGTGCACCTGAAGTCCCGCCGGGCCGTGCCGGCGTTTGATGAAAAAAAATTCCGTGCGCGCGAGGCCTTGCTCGTGCGTGCCCATTTGGATGCGATTTTCAAGACGGACTCCTCCGTGAACCTTCTCCTCTTCGGGGATCTGAACGACACCAAGAACGAATCGCCTGTCAAAGACATCCAGGGCATTTCTGGTTCACGCTCGGCTATGCGGGACCTTCCTTTACGCGATGCGCACGGACTTGTCTGGACACATTTCTGGTCCGAGGCGGATGTTTATTCCCGCATTGATTATCTGCTTGCCAGCGAGGGGCTCTGGCCGGAATTAAAACTCTCCCGTAGTGGAATCGGAGGCGGGCGCGAGTGGCGCCGAGCCAGCGATCACCGTCCCCTTTACACAACAATTAGCACTTCCGAATGAAAACGATTCTTCTCCTTCTTCTGCTCGCTGTCTCGACCGTTTTTGCGGGTGTGGACGAGGATTGGGCCGTGATTGTGTCGATGGATGCCGGGCCGTCGCGCAAGCCCGCGAGCATGGACGAGGCGAGGGATTTCGCGAATATCCACTTCGCCCGTCATTCCGCGCTGATCCAGAAATTCCTGAAAGAAAATCCTAGCGATCCGCGTGTCTTTGAGGGCCGCTTGCGACTCGCCGCGATTCAGGCGGCGATGGGCAAAATGGAGGATAGGCAGAGTCTGGTGGATGAGGCCATGCGCCTTCTTCAGGTTCTCGAGAAGGACAAGACCGCCACACCAGCCCAGAGAGCGGAGGCGGGATTTCGCCGCGTTTCGCTCCTCATGCAGAGCATCAAGGGGCAGGAATCCGACCGTCGCCGGGATCTTGTGGCTGCGGCGCGCAACTACTCGATCCGCTATGCGGGGGACCGCCGCGCCCCGCGACTTCTCGTGGAGGTGGCCACGATTTGTGACAACGATCCGGCTCTCAAGCGCGAGCTTTTGGAAGAGGCCCGCCAGGCCTCGAGGGAGGATGTGCTGAATCGCCGTATCGAGGATGATCTCCGAAGACTCAGCCTGCTGGACAAGCCGCAGGCAGTGAGGTTCCCAACGATTCAGGGCGGAACATTTGACATCGCCAAGCAGAGAGGGCGGATTGTTGTGCTGGTTTTCTGGTCTGCTGAGGCCGCTCCAAGCCTGATTTGGATGGAGGATTTTCGCCGCGCCCTCGTGAATCTGCCTGCCGAACGCATCGAAGTAGCGACGGTGAATCTGGATAAAAATCCGGAAAAGGTTGAGACCTTCATGAAGGAAGTTTCGCTCCCCGATTGGCCAACAGCGTGCGATGGCAAGGGGTGGGGCGGGCCGATGGTGCGGGAGTTCGGCATCAATGCCCTGCCCACGGTGTTTCTTTTCGACCAGAAGGGAGTTCTTCGCGCCGTGAATGCAAGGAATTCCTACGAGCCTTGGATTCGAAAACTCATCGCTCAACCCAACGCTCCCTAATCCCTCACTCAAAGCCGCCAAAACTGCTCCCATCGTATGCCTGATTTCAAATACGGATCCACTCTCCCCGAGGTTTATTCGAATGCCGCGCTTCGCTATGACGGCCTTCCCGGTTTTTGTAAAAAAGACAAGTCGGGCGCTTTTGTGCCGATCAGCTTCCGTGAAACCTATGAACGCGGCCTCGATCTTGCGACATCCCTGATTGCCATGGGAGTTCAGCCTCGCGAGCATGTGGGCCTTCTCTCCGACAATCGCCTGGAGTGGATTCTTTCGGACTACGCCATTCTTCTGGCTGGAGCCGCCGATGTACCCAGGGGTACCGACATCACCGATGCAGAGTTGATTTATATTCTCACGCATTCCGACGCCCGATTCGTTTTTGTGGAGAACAAGCCCATGCTGGCCCGCGTCCAGCATTGCCGCCCGCAATTGCCCCATTTGCAGGGAATCATCGTGATGGCGGACGAAGACATACCGGCGGCGGAGGGAGTTTATGGATTGGAGCAGTTGACCGCCGAGGGAGCGCGCAAACGCCAGGCGGGGGATCGCTCCGCGCAAGAACGCGCTCGGGCCGTGCTGCCGGAGGACCTTTGCACCATCATCTACACCTCGGGAACCACCGGCACTCCGAAGGGGGTGCAACTCACCCACGCCAACATGTGCTCGCAGATCGAAAACCTCCCGCTCGCCCTGCGCCCGGGTGATCGCGCACTCTCGATCCTGCCGGTCTGGCACAGCTACGAACGCGCCTTTGAAATGCTCTCCATCTCCCGGGGTGTCGGCACCTACTACACCTCGCTGCGCGGACTGGCAGAGGATCTGAAGGCGGTCCGCCCCACCGTGATGGCCTCCGCTCCGCGACTTTGGGAGAACCTCTATCTCAAAATCCTGTCGAATGTGAAATCCGCGCCGCCGATTCGACAGAAACTTTTCTATCTGGCCTACGCCGCCACCCGCAATGTCAAACGCGCGGAGCGTTTTTTTAGAGGCCAGCAGTTGGATGAACACGGGCGCTTGCCTTTGCAAAGCTTCAAGCTGGCTTTCAAACACGCGCTGCTCTGGTTGGCATCCATCTTCCCGGCCAGGCTCCTCGATGGCATTGTTCTGAAAAAACTCCGTGCCATTGTCGGAGGGGAGTTCCGGGGGACTATCTCGGGTGGCGGAGCGCTGCAGCCGCATGTGGATGAGTTTTTCAATTTCATAGGAATCCCGGTCCTGGAGGGTTACGGAATGACTGAAACCTCCCCGGTGCTTGCTGTGCGGACTTGGAGCAATCTCGTGATCGGGACGGTGGGTAATCCCTATCCGCATACCGAGGTGCGTATCGTTGATCTTCAGAGTGGCGAGATTTTGTATCCCGACTCCAGGCGCCTCGGCGGCGGGCGGGGCATGCGCGGCGAGATTCATGTGAAGGGGCCGCAAGTCATGCGTGGCTACTACAAGAACCCGGAGGGAACGGCCCGCGTGTTGCGTGATGGATGGATGAACACCGGCGATATCGGAATGATGACCTTCAATGGTTGTCTCAAGATTCTCGGCAGGTCGAAGGATACGATTGTTTTACTTAATGGAGAAAACATCGAACCCGTGCCGATCGAGGCGCGGCTAGTCGAGTCTTCATTCATCGATCAGTGCATGGTTGTCGGACAGGATCAAAAAGCGCTTGCCGCTTTAATTGTGCCTTCCTTTGAGCACTTCCGTCAGGCTGGACTCACCGAGTCCACCGCAGCCGAACTGGCTGCCAATCCGAAGGTCCGGCACCTGATCGACGAGGAGATCCGCAACCTCATCAACCACTCGAACGGCTTCAAAACCTTCGAGCGCATCATTGCCTGGCGACTGGTTCCGAAGCCCTTCGAGGTCGGTGATGAAATGACCAACACCTTCAAGCTCAAACGGCATGTCATCACGGACCGCTATGCCCACCTGATTGCGGAGATGTTTCCGAAGCAGGCGGAGTAGGAGGCGGGCCGCTCAGAGTGCGTTGCCGGTCTTGACCTCGATCACATCGTGCGGCGCGCTCTCGCGCAGGCCGGATGTCGTAATGCGAGTGTAGCGGGCATTGGCGCGCAGTTGGGGCAGGTTTGCGGCCCCCAGGTAGCCCATGCCGCTTTGGAGACCTCCGGCGAGTTGGGCGAGAACAGCATCGGCTGGTGCGGATACCTCTTTGAGTGCCTCGATGCCTTCGGCTGCGGATTTGCGGTTGATGTCCTTGCCGTGCCCGTAGCGGGCCGCGCTGCCGGCCTTCATGGCGGCGTGGCTGCCCATGCCGCGGTATTGTTTATAGAATTTCCCGTTGATCTCCATGATCTGGCCTGGAGCCTCGGGACAGCCTGCCAAGAGGCTGCCGCAGATCACCGCGTGCGAGAGGGTGAGGGCTTTTACGATGTCGCCGGATTTGGTGATGCCGCCATCGGCGAGTATGGTGACTCCGCAACTTTCGGCGGCCTTCGAACAAACATACAGCGCGGTGAGTTGAGGGATGCCCACGCCGGCGACGACGCGCGTCGTGCAGATGGAACCGGGTCCTTGTCCGACCTTGATGGTATTTGCGCCGCACTCGGCCAGAAACTGAACACCCGCGCCGCTCGTGACATTTCCGGCGATGATTGGCAAAGAGTCGAACTCGGAACGAATGGCCTTCACCGCCTCACCAACTCCACGCGTGTGTCCGTGGGCTGTCGAGACCGCCACGGCATCCAGACCGCGTTCGACCATGGCGCCCACATGGGCGAGGAGGGAATCCTTGTCGAGTGCGCCATCGGGAAGCCGCGGCGGGCTGATTGCCGCACCGCAGATGAGGCGGAATTTGGCGTCCCTCGCTGGTTTTGTTTGCAGGGAACGCTCCTGCGAAATCCGCTCGATATCGCTCAGGGTGAAGAGACCCTTCAGGTGATCATCCTTGTCCACAACAAGGAGTTTATGGATGCCGATATTGTCCGTGAAAAACCGGTCGGCTCGCGCAATGGGATCGCCGCCGAGTTCGTCTTCCCGAATCGTCAGAACCAAGGCCCTCTTGACCATCGCCTCGCCCACACCCCGGGATGCGAAGCGCGCGCGAACGCAGTGCCCAGGCAGGAGACCAAGAAGGCGACCAGATTCATCGACAACGGGAAATGTGCTGAAGGTGAATTTTTTCTCTTCGATGAGAGTCAACACATCGCCGATTTTTTGATCCGAATGGACTTTGATGGGTTCTCGAATCAACCCGTGGACATGGTTTTTGACCCGGGAAACCTCGGAGAGTTGCTGCTTGGGCGGCATGTTGTAATGGATCAATCCAAGGCCGCCATGGAGCGCAAGAGCGATCGCCATGCGGGATTCGGTGACCGTATCCATATCGGCCGAGACCACTGGCAAGTGGAGGTTCAAGCCATCGGCAAGCCGGGTCTCATAGTTTGCGTCCTTTGGCAGAATCTCGCTGTAGAGCGTGGCGAGCGACACATCGTCATAGGTGAGTGCCAAGCCCTCGCAGCCAAGGAAGAAGTCGTCAGCTGCTTTGTAGAAAAGACTATCCCAATCTCCGCCGCGGCGCGCCCCGTCTGATATAGATTTCATGCTTTATACTCCAGAATGCGGATTTTTGAGGCAAGCCGATTTTACAGATAGAAAAAATTGTCACACACAGAGCCCTTTACTCGACCGCTTCAAAAAAATACCACTCACGCATGCCAAATTCCCGAATCAAAGTCGGACTCGTCCAAAATGCCTGCTCGCTCGATGTCGAAGCCAACACTGCCGCCGCCATTCGGGGTGTGCGCGAGGCTGCCGCCAAGGGCGCGAACATCGTCTGCCTCCAGGAACTTTTCCAATCGGTCTATTTCTGTCAAATCGAAGACCACAAATACTTCGACCTCGCCGAGCCGGTCCCGGGTCCTGCGACTGGGATTTTTCAAGAACTCGCGAGGGAACTTGGTGTGGTGATTGTCGCCTCGCTCTTCGAACGGCGCGCGCCTGGCCTTTACCACAATACCGCCGCCATCATTGATGCCGACGGGGCCTTCCTCGGGAAATACCGGAAGATGCACATCCCGGACGATCCGCTTTTCTACGAGAAATTTTACTTCACTCCAGGGGACCTCGGCTTTCGAGCCTGGGACACGCGTTTCGGCCGGATCGGTGTCTGTGTTTGCTGGGATCAATGGTATCCCGAGGCCGCCCGCCTTACGGCTCTTCAGGGGGCACAAATTCTTTTCTACCCGACCGCGATCGGTTGGCATCCGACGGAAAAAGAAAAATACGGCCGCCGCCAGCATTCCTCCTGGGAGACCGTTCAACGCGGCCATGCTATAGCCAACGGATGCTATGTCTTCGCTCCAAACCGCGTGGGACACGAGGCTCCAGATGGTGGCGACGGCATCGAATTCTGGGGACAAAGTTTCGCCGCGGACCCCTCGGGCGAGATCATTGCCAAGGCCTCTTGCGACAAGGACGAAGTGCTCGTGGTGGAGGTCGATCTCGAGAGCGTGGACACCCAGCGCACCCACTGGCCATTCCTGCGCGACCGCCGCATCGAGAGCTACGGAGACATCACTCGCCGATTCATTGATTGACCGGATATGCGCGTCACCTCAGCTGAATTCTTGCAGAGCAGTCCAGGTTTGGAGGCCTGTCCGCCGGATGATGTTCCGGAGTTCGCCTTCATCGGTCGTTCCAATGTGGGCAAGTCGTCCTTGTTGAATCTCCTCACCGGAAAACAGGGGCTCGCTCGTGTGTCGCAGACGCCTGGTTGCACACAGCTCATCAATTTTTTCAAAATCAATGAAACCTTTCGCATGGTGGATCTGCCTGGTTACG
>CAXNGJ010000045.1:0-7223 GCA_964201895.1 Terrimicrobiaceae bacterium | reverse complement strand
CCGGCACAGAGGAGTGGGCGGCGATGAATTCCTCGAGAAGAGTCTCGGCTTCGTCATTCCTCGATAGGCGCTCGAGGGCTGTGGCTTGGAGGGTGATAGCTGAGACGGCCATGTCTGCATTGACTGGGGTCATTGATGCCAGAAGGCTGAGAACAAGGCCGTCATTTTCCTCCTGTGCGGCGGCTTTCGCGAGGAGAATAGTTTTGCGGGAGTTCTGTGTGGTGGTCCCGGCCGCGATTTCTTCGAGGCATGAACGGGCGGAAGCGGGGTTGTTTTGAGCCAGCAGAATCTCGGCCAGATCCAAAAGGGCTGAGGATTTGATGGCCGAGGGTGGCCAGGCGGAAGCGGGGGTGAGAGTCGCCGCTGCCTCCTGTAGTTTGCCCAGATTTTTCAGCATGCGGGCGTTGCCGATTGTGGCCTCCTTTTGAAATTCAAAATCCGAAACGCGCGCTGCGCTGGCATATCCTTGGGAGGCTCTGAGCCAATCTGCATTGGCTGCGAGAGCTTGGGCGAGCCAGAAATCGCGGGCGGGACCGGAAGGAATGCCGGAGGATGTGATGAGGTCTGAGGCAGCCTCCGATTGGCCGGCTTCGATCAAGGCGCGGGCATAGAGAAGGTTCGCTTCGGCATCAGCCCTGGGGGATCCG
Organism: Terrimicrobiaceae bacterium; assembly: GCA_964201895.1. Lineage (GTDB taxonomy): Bacteria > Verrucomicrobiota > Verrucomicrobiia > Chthoniobacterales > Terrimicrobiaceae > UBA967. The sequence goes on along the minus strand of CAXNGJ010000045.1, from coordinate 6,576 downwards.
ATGAAGGGGATTTGCTGCTCTATTTTTACCAGTGCAACCTGAGGGAATCCGTTGTCGAGAGCGACGCGGGCTTCGTCGAGCGGTGCGGCGTGGACGAGGGTGTGGATGAGGAGAAGCGGCCAGATGCATTTCATGATTTGAGATATTTGGCGAGGTATCGGGCGGTTTCGCTTTCTTTAACACGGGCGACCTGCTCGGGAGTGCCTTCCGCAACGATGCGACCGCCACCGGAGCCTCCATTGGGGCCGAGGTCGATGATCCAGTCGGCGCATTTGATGACCTCCAGGTTGTGCTCTATGACGATAAGCGTATTTCGGGCGTTTCGAAGTTTCATGAGTACCTCGAGAAGCTTGTGAATGTCGGCAAAGTGCAGGCCGGTCGTTGGCTCGTCGAGGAGGTAAATCGTGCGTCCAGTGGGGCGTTTGGAGAGTTCGGCGGAAAGTTTGAGGCGCTGCGCTTCCCCGCCGGAAAGCGTGGTGGCGGATTGGCCGAGGCGTAGATAGCCGAGGCCGACATCCTGCATCGTTTCGAGCTTTGCGCAAAGCGCGGGCACATGGCGAAAAAAGCGTGCGGCGTCATCCACCGTCATTTCCAAGACATCGGCGATGTTTTTTCCCTTGTAGGTCACCTCGAGCGTCTCGCGATTGTAGCGGCGGCCGTGGCAAATCTCGCACTCCACATAGACATCTGCGAGGAAGTGCATCTCGATCCGGATGAATCCATCCCCTTGGCAGTGTTCGCAACGGCCGCCTTTGTTGTTGAAGGAAAATCTCCCCGAGTCGTAGCCGCGCACGCGGGAGGCCGGGAGTTCGCTGAAGAGGTCGCGGATTGGGCCGAGCGCGCCGGTGTACGTTGCCGGGTTCGAGCGGGGCGTGCGGCCCACTGGGCTTTGGTCGATGACAACGACCTTGTCGAATTGTTCGATGCCGCTGATCAAGCGGTGGGCTCCAGGCCTCGCTTTCGCACGGTGGAGGTCCCGCTCGAGGGCAACGCGGAGGATGTCGTTGACGAGAGTGGATTTTCCGCTGCCGGAGACGCCGGTGACGCAAGTGAGGCACCCCACGGGGAATGCGGCGTTGATATTTTTTAGGTTGTTTTCCGTCGCGCCTTGAACGCGAAGCCATCCATCGCCGATCTCGCCCTCGGCTGCGCCCGTCTTTCGCGGAGCGGTGCGCTGTTTTGGGACGGGAATGCGCACTGTGCCTTTGAGGTATTGGGCGGTGAGGGACTGTTCGCTTTGGAGGATGTCGTCGAGTGTGCCCTGGGCAACGAGTTGCCCGCCTCGTGGGCCAGCTCCGGGACCGATGTCGAGGATGTGGTCGGCCGCGCGGATAGTGTCTTCGTCATGTTCCACAACGATCACGGAATTCCCGAGGTCTCGAAGGTTGCGTAGGGTTTGGATGAGGCGGTCGTTGTCGCGTTGGTGGAGTCCGATGCTTGGCTCGTCGAGAACATAGAGGACGCCGGAAAGCCCGGAGCCAATTTGTGTGGCAAGCCTGATACGCTGGGCCTCGCCTCCGGAGAGCGATCCGCTCTCGCGGTTGAGTTGGAGGTAGTCGAGACCCACTTCGTTGAGAAAATGCAACCTCTGCCGGACTTCACGCAGGACATCTTTGACGATGCCGGCATCACTCTCGGAGAGCTGCAGGTCCGCCATGACATCCGCCGCTTCGCGGATTGTGAGGCCGCAAACCGCCTGAATACCGAACTCTGTGCCAGACTTTGTTGCGAGCGTGACGGCCAGAATCTCTGGGCGCAGGCGGGCCCCTTCACAGACGCGGCATACGCGCTTGCCTTGAAAAAGCCGGAGGCGTTTGCGGGAAAACTCGCTTTTGGTGGTTTCATAGAGGTGCTCGAGTTGTGCGAGAACTCCCTCGAAGGGCTTGGTCGAAGTGCGGTTCGCGCCGATGGCGATCGAGATGTTTCTTTTTGCCGAGCCGTTGACGACAAGCTCGCGGAAATTTTCCGGCAGCTCGCGCCATGCCTTCTCGACCGGCGCGGGGGTGTCGGCGAGGAGTCCGTTCAGAAGCGAGGCGTAGTAGGCCTTCATGCGCTTGTTGGCTTGTTTCCACGGTCGAATCGCTCCCTGCGCGATTGTCTTCTCAGCATCAATTGTGAGATCGGGATCAAAAAAACTCTCCGTGCCGATCCCTTGGCATGCGGGGCAGGCTCCAAGGTGGCTGTTGAAGGAAAAATGCTTTGGCGTGAGGCGAGGCATGGTGAAGCCAGTCGAGGGATTGCAAAAGTCGGTGGAAAACTTTTCTTCGACCCACTGCATGGAGCCTGGTTCGAGGCGGCTTGTGGAAAGGTGTCCAGCGCCTAGGCGTAAGGAGGTCTCCACCGAGTCTGCAAGGCGCTGGCCGAGGTCTGGGCGCACGGTGAGACGATCGACGACCGCCTCGATGAAGTGGGGTTTGTTTTTATCCAGGCGGATATTTTTCGTATCCGCCAGCTCGAGGACCTCCCCGTCCACCCGCAGGCGGACAAAGCCCTCGCGGCGGGCTTTTTCAATAACATCGCGAAACTCACCGGTCTGGCCAGTGACCAGTGGCGCGAGGACGAGGAACTTCGAGCCCTCGGGCCAGCGAAGGATGGCATCTGCGATTCCCTGCGGAGTCTGGCGGGATACGCGCTGACCGGTTTGCGGATCGTGGGGAATACCGACCGCTGCGTAGAGAAGGCGGAGATAGTCGTAGATCTCTGTGGTTGTGGCGATGGTCGAACGGGGATTTGCCGCCGAGATGCGCTGCTCGATAGCGATGGCCGGGGAGAGCCCTTCGATGTAGTCCACATCAGGCTTCTGCATCTGATCCAGGAATTGTCGCGCGTAAGCCGAGAGGCTTTCGACATACTTGCGTTGCCCTTCCGCAAAGAGGGTGTCGAAGGCGAGCGAGGATTTGCCTGAGCCGCTCATGCCGGTCACCACCACAAGTTGGTGGCGCGGAATTTCAACATCAAGGTTCCGCAGGTTGTGCTGGCGGGCGCCCTTGATACGAATCACGGAATGTTTCTCTTTGGCCATGTCGCGGACTATAGGATGTAGGAGTCTGCGGATGAATCCAAACGCAAATCAAACAGTCGGGGAGTTTGCGTGATTTACGAAATCGGCTATTTGCCGAAGACCGCGCGCACCACATTGACTCCGTCCAGAGAAAGTATTTTTGCAATCAACACCGATGCCGTGCCGGAGTTGATTTTTGATGGTAAGGTCACGGTTGCTTGTCCATTGTGAAATGCGACGGAAGCATTCGGGGTGGACGCTGTGGCTGATTTCACAAAGGCACGCAGCTTGCCAAGAATGATGGCTTTCTCGAACAGAGAAGGCATTGCAGAGCTGGCGGAGGGCTTGCGAACCCAAAGGGTTTCTGGGCCCTCAAATTTGACCTCAAGAGACGATTGCAATCGACCGCCCACCTGCTCGGTGATTGACTCGGCCCTTGGAGGCAAATCGGAATCGGACTGAGTCTTGTCGGGCTGCGTCAAAAGAATGTTCGATTCGGGTATTGGAGTGACAGTCGAGCGCTCGGGCAAACGTGTGAGTGCAGCCGCTTTCGGGGCAACGGTGTCTTCTTTTCTGGCTGCTCTCCTTGTTTGACAAGCAGACAACAATCCAACGACCAAAATGGATTGGATCATCAAGAGGCCAATCCTTCTGTAACGAGGATACGCAGAGGCTAATGACCGTTGGAAACGGTAGGCTATCATGCGAATCAAAAGCGGGGTTGTTTGTAAGCCCGCAGGCAACCCGTGGGAATGGAAGGTCCGCCGCGCGAGGCGGCGGAGCCATTCTACGACTTGTAGCGCAAACGCTTCTTGTGGCGGTTTTCTTTCATCCGCTTGCGGCGTTTGTGTTTTGCGATTTTTGACTTTCTCTTCTTTTTAATGGAACCCATGGGATTTCGGGACTGCGTTGTAAACTAATCTTGAACTAATATACGACTTTGTTGAGTGGATACTCGATGATCCCTTCAGCGCCGAGATTTTTCAGGCTGGGAATGATCTCGCGCACGATTTTCTCTTCGATCACCGTTTCGATGGCGACCCATCCGGGTTGGGCCAAAGGCGAAACGGTAGGATTCCGTAATGCGGGCAATGCCTCAAGCAATTTTTTCAAGCTGGACTCGGGAAGGTTCATTTTCAAGCCCACAAGATCCCTCGCGGCGAGGGCGCCTTTGAGGAGAAGCGCGAGGTGGCTGATCTTTTCCTGCTTCCATTCATTTGCCCATGCAGAGCGGTTCGCGAAGAGCGCGGGATAGGATTCCATGAGCGTGTCCACGATGCGGAGTTTGTTCGCGCGGAGCGAGGATCCGGTCTCTGTGATGTCTACAATGGCGTCGACGAGATCAGGGACTTTGACTTCTGTGGCACCCCAGGAAAATTCGACCTCGGCCTTCACTCCGGCGCGTTCGAAGAAACGGCGGGTTATGCCAACCGCCTCGGTGGCGACGCGCTTGCCATCAAGGTCGCGGGTTGTTTTGACCGGAGAATCCTCGGGGACGACGAGCACCCAGCGGGTCGGGTTCGCAGTGGCCTTGCTGTAGGGAAGTTTGACGACCTCTTCGACATCCGAGCCATTTTCCTCGACCCAGTCATGTCCTGTGATGCCGCAGTCCAGATACCCATGCTCGATGTAGCGGCTGATTTCCTGGGCGCGGAGGAGGCGGATGCGAAGCTCGGGGTCATCCACCGACGGGCGGTAGGAGCGGCTGGAGCCGGAAATCGCGTAGCCCGCTTTTGCGAAAAGGGCAATGGTTGGATCCATGAGGCTGCCTGAGGGAAGACCGATCGTGAGAATTTTTTGTTCCATGAGAACTGCTGAATGTAAGTTTTGGGTTGGAGTGTTGAAAAGAGTGGTTTTGCCGGATGTTCAGATCGTCTGGGAGAGAAAACCGCCGTCGATGCGGATGTCCGTGCCGGTGATGAATGAGCTGGCATTCGGGCTGGCCAGGAAAATGACGGCGCCGGAGAGTTCCTCGGCCTCGCCGAATCGCGCCATGGGCGTGTGACCCAGAATGGCTGCGGCGCGGGGAGTAGTCGAGCCGTCGGGATTAAAGAGAAGGCGAAGATTTTGTTCGGCGGGAAAGAATCCGGGAGTAATGGAATTCACGCGCACGCCGGCGGTCGCCCATTCGCGAGCGAGGAAATTGGTGAGATTCAGAACAGCGGCCTTGGCTGCGGAGTAGGCCACAACGCGGGAGAGAGGAATGTGTGCAGAGGCGCTGGCGACATTGATGATGCTCCCGCGACCTGCGTCCACCATCGCCTGGCCGATGACTTGGCATGGCAGCAACGCGCCGCCGACGAGGTTGAGATCGAAGCTCGATGTCCAATCCTCGGCGGTGATCTGCGAGAAGGGATTTTCCGGGGTCACGGTGACGCGTGGGTCGTTCCCACCGGCCGCATTCACAAGGACGGATGGAACGCCAAAGCGCTCCGTGGTCACCTTGAGAAGCTCCTCAAGACTCTCGCGGTCGGTGGCATCGCATTCGATGAATGCGGCGCGCCTGCCGTTTTTTTGAATTTCCGCCGAGCGCTGGGCACCGCGTTCCGCATTGCGTCCAGCCACGACCACAGTGGCTCCGGCGGAGGCGAGGGCGACCGCTATACTGCCTCCGAGGGCGCCTGTTGCGCCAATAACTACAGCGACTTCTTCGGAGAGATCAAAAAGGTTTGTTGCCATATATTGGCCACTAAAAACAAAGCCGCCTGCGCCCGCACGGTTTTTTTTGACTTGGACTCATAGTGGCAGAGGTAAAAATACTCCACTCATGTTGAAGGATACCCAAAACGAGCGCGACGAGCGCCGCATGCCGATCGATCGTGTGGGAGTGAAGTCGCTGCGCTACCCGCTGCAGGTCCGCGACAAGGAGCACTCTGTTCAAAGCACAGTCGCTACCATTCAGCTCACGGTCGACCTGCCGCACCACTTCAAGGGCACCCACATGAGCCGCTTCATTGAGGTTCTCTCCGAGCATGGTCCTGTGATTCATGTGGAAAACATTCGCGACATCCTGGAGAAAATGTGTCGGCGTCTCGAGAGCGGCTGCGCGCATCTCGAAATCGAATTTCCTTTTTTTCTTGGTAAAAAAGCTCCCGTGAGCGGTGCGGTCGGCTTGATGGATTACACGGTGCGCTTCAGCGCAACCTTGGAAAACGGGCGCATGGATTTTGTGGTCACCGCCATCGTTCCTGTCACCACTTTGTGTCCTTGCTCGAAGGCGATCAGCACGGCTGGCGCGCACAACCAGCGCGGGCATGTGACACTCTCCGTTCGGTGCAGGAAGCCGATGTGGATTGAAGACATGGTGCGCCTTGCCGAGGAGTCCGCCAGTGCCGAGTTGTTCAGCCTGCTGAAGCGTCCGGATGAAAAACATGTCACCGAGCAGGCCTATGCCAATCCGGTTTTTGTCGAAGACCTCGTGAGGAATGTCGCCGTTCGCTGCGAGGCCGATCAGAACATTCTCTGGTATCGCGTGGAGGTGGAGAACTTCGAGTCGATTCACAACCACAGCGCCTATGCGCTCATTGAGAAAAAAGGCGTCTAACGCATCCGAGCGGTCGTTCGGATTTCGTCAG
>CAXNGJ010000044.1:0-7223 GCA_964201895.1 Terrimicrobiaceae bacterium | reverse complement strand
GAGTTCCCTCGTGGAGCAGATGTCTATCAAGATAGCGGTCTCTCGAAGCGTGAGTTCATGAAACTCATGGGCGCATCGATCGCTCTTGCCGGCGTGGGGCTGGCTGGTTGCCGCCGCCCGGAGTCCTACCTCGTTCCTTTCACCAAAGGAGTGGAATACGCCAGTCCCGGCAAGTTCCTCTACTATGCCACTTCCATGCCCGCCCGCTACGGCGCGGTTCCACTCATCGCCACGACCACCGACGGCCGTCCGACCAAGCTGGAAGGCAATCCTCTGCACCCCTTCAGCAACGGCGGCACCGACAGCTTCGCCCAAGCTGAAATCCTCAATCTTTACGATCCCCACCGCTCGAAGCAGATCACGGAAAACGGCCAAGTCTCGGATGCTGCCGCATTGGACGCAGTCATCCAGGCCCTCGTCAACAGCAAGCAAGAGGGATTGGCTATTTTGGCGGAGCCAAAAAGTTCGCCTACACGTGACCGCTTGCGCACAGTGCTGGCGGCAAAATTTCCAAAACTCATTTGGGCGGAATATGATCCTCTCGCCGCCGCTTCGATTATCGCGGCCAACAAAGCCTCCTTCGGCCCGAATATCCGTCTCGTTCCCGACTTCAAGCGCGCCGACATCGTCCTTGCGATTGGAAGTGATTTTCTAAATCCCATCGAGACGGGCATCGGTTTCGCTCAAGGTTTCGCCGCACGGCGCAGTCCCAAGCAAGAAGGCGCGTCGATGAACCGCCTTTACGCCGTGGAGAACCACTACACGGTTACCGGCGGCATGGCTGATCACCGTTTGCGTTGCAGGGCCTCCGAACTCGGCGAATTCACCCGCCAACTCGCCTTTGCTAATGCGGACAAAACCAAGGATGCCAACCTCGCAACGGTTGCCAAGGCGTTTCCTGAGTCGAAAGCCACGATCAATGCGGATTGGGTCAAAGAATGCGCCGCCGACCTGGCAGCGAATACGGGTCGTTCGATCATCATCGCTGGTCCGCTCACCCCAGCCCCGCTGCAGACTCTCGTCAATGCGCTCAACGCCGCCCTCGGCAACATCGGCACGACGCTCAAGCCAGTCAAAACCGATGCGCTGGAAGCGGCTTCAATTGAAGACCTCGCGACCGCCATCAACAATGGCAGCGTCAAAACACTCGTTGTCCTTGGTGGCAACCCGGCTCAAAACGCCCCAGCCAATCTCGATTTCGCCGCCCTCCTTGCTAAAGTCCCGAACACCGTTCATCTCGGTCTCTTTGAGGATGAAACAGCAAAAGCCTGCCGCTGGCACGTGCCTGCCGCCCATTTCTTGGAAACTTGGGGCGATATCCGCACTTTCGACGGCACTTACACTTCGGTTCAGCCGATGGTCCTTCCTCTCTGGAATGGCGTATCTGAGCTCGAGCTTCTCAACAAATTCACCGGCGCTCCAGCTCCCGAAGGCCCTGCCCTCGTTCGTGCGACCTTCAACCAGTTAACCAAAGGTGCCACTGACGAAACTTGGAACGCCTTCCTCCGCGATGGCTTCCAGCCAAGTTCGGCATTCGCTCCCGCCAAAGCCTCGTTCAACGCCGCTTCCGCCACATCCACTGCCAAGCAAGCTCAGCCAGCAAAGCCGGACGCCTTGGAACTTGTTTTCCTCCAAAGCTCCAGTGTGGATGACGGGCGCTATGCGAATAACTCTTGGCTCGTTGAGACACCCGACTTTGTAACCAAAGTCACTTGGGACAACGCGGTGATGGTGAGTCCAGCTACCGCAAAAAAACTCGGCATCAAAGCCAACAATTTCAATGTCCTCGGCGATGTTGCTGAGAAGATGGGCAACGATGTCAACTATGACCTCGTCGCCGACATCGTGGAAATCTCTGATGGGAAAAAAACCATCGAAGCCGCCGCCATCGTCGCCCCCGGTCATGCCGACGACTCGCTCTCGATAGCTCTCGGTTACGGACGCAAAGGCGTTTCGGCTCTCATGGAAAATGTGGGATTCGATGCCTACCCGCTGCGTTCTTCTGACGCCATGTTCTTCTTGAGCGGTGTCACCCTCAAAGTCACGGATCGCAACTACCCGCTGGCTCAAACCCAAGAGCATCGCAGCATGGAAGGCCGCGATCTCGTTCGTGAGGGAACCATCGAGCGCTACGATAAAGACAACGCCTTCGCCCAGACGATGGGCATGGATAGTCACATTCCCGAAAACATTTCCCTTTACACCCATCCCGAACTGACCTCGAAGGAACAGTGGGGCATGACGGTGGATCTCAACACCTGCACGGGTTGTAACGCCTGCGTTGTCGCCTGTCAGGCCGAGAACAATGTCCCGGTCGTCGGCAAAGACCAAGTCCGCAAAAACCGCGACATGGCCTGGATACGCCTCGACCGCTACTTCGCGGGGGATGCCGAAGATCCTGAAATGCTCTCGCAGGCAATCATGTGCCAGCATTGCGAAAACGCGCCTTGCGAAACCGTTTGCCCGGTGAATGCCACTGTCCACAGCGAGGATGGGCTGAACCTCATGGCCTACAACCGCTGCATCGGAACCCGTTACTGCGCAAACAACTGCCCATGGAAAGTGCGCCGCTTCAACTATTTCGATTATAACCAACGGCCGATCGACGAGCTCTACTGGGGTCCGCTTGCCAAAAAAGGCATGGCCGACAGCCTCAAAATGGCGAAAAACCCCAATGTCACCGTGCGCATGCGCGGCGTCATGGAAAAATGCACATTCTGCATCCAGCGCATCGAGGAATCTAAAATCTCGCGCCTGGTGGAAGCCGGTCCCACTCCTGCCAGCGACACGCCCATCGCCTCCTTCAAGGTGGCTTGTCAGCAAGCCTGCCCGAACGACTCGCTCATCTTTGGCGACATCGCCAACCCGAAGAGCGCGGTTTCCATATCTCGCAAAGATCCTCGTCGCTACGAGATGTTCAAGTATCTCAATGTTACGCCGCGCGTCCTCTACTTGGCCCGCATCAAAAATCCGAATCCGAAAATGCCAGGTGCCGATCAAGTCGGTATGGCGAATGGCTCCGGACACCATGGCGACGCACACGGCGCGGACCACGCCCCCTACGGTGCTGGTCATGAATCACACAGCGCGCAACCTCCACTCGGTGAAACCAAAGCGCCCGCTGGCCACTAACAGTCTCCTGACCAATGTCTAACCCGACAGCCACAGCCGAACATCAAGAGCCCCTCACGGCGGAAGATAAACAGCTTATCCGCCCAGCACTCGTGCTCAACGAGCGCACGATGGGCTGGATCAGTTCCTACATCAGCTCGATCGTCGAAGGAAAAACACCGACTTGGTGGTATATCTCCATGGCATTCACCATTCCGCTTACGGTGCTCTGCTTGGCTCTCCTTGCTTACCTTATCTCCACAGGTGTAGGTGTGTGGGGAAATAACCATCCCGTCGGCTGGGCATGGGACATCACAAATTTCGTGTTCTGGATCGGCATCGGCCACGCGGGAACCCTCATTTCGGCGATTCTTTTCCTGACCCGTCAAAAGTGGCGCACATCAATCAACCGCGCAGCGGAGGCCATGACCCTCTTTGCCGTAGTCTGCGCCGGCATCTATCCCGCGCTCCACGTCGGTCGTGTCTGGATGGCCTGGTGGCTGGCTCCCGTACCAAATGCCAACGCGATCTGGCAAAACTTCCGCTCGCCGCTCTTGTGGGATGTCTTTGCCGTGTCCACCTACTTCACTGTTTCCGTTCTCTTCTGGTATACCGGGCTCATCCCCGATCTGGCCACCCTGCGTGACCGGTGCAAAACCAAGATTCGCAAATTCATTTACGGCGTCCTCGCCCTCGGATGGCGCGGCGGCAACCGCCAGTGGCGCCATTATGAGATGGCCTACCTCATCCTCGCCGGCCTTTCGACGCCGCTCGTGCTTTCCGTGCACTCGGTTGTGTCCTTCGACTTCGCGACCTCGGTGGTCCCTGGCTGGCACACAACAATTTTCCCGCCTTACTTCGTGGCAGGCGCGATCTTTGGTGGATTTGCGATGGTGCTCACTATCATGATTCCGGCTTGCGCTATTTACAAGCCACTCCACGACCTCGTGACCGTGAACCATGTGGATAAGATGTGCAAAATCATCCTGCTCACGGGTTCCATCGTCGGTTACGCCTACCTCATGGAGCTCTTCATTGCGTGGTATGGAGCGAACCCCTACGAGCGCGCCGCATTCTGGTATCGTGCCTTCGGTCCCTACTGGTGGGCATACTGGGCCATGATGTTCTGTAACGTCGTTTCACCACAATTCTTCTGGTTCAAATACTTCCGCACACATCTTGTCTGGGTCTGGATCATTGTTCAGTTCCCGAATATGGGCATGTGGTTCGAGCGCTTCGTGATCATCGCCACTACTTTGGCACGCGACTTCACCCCATCGGCATGGGGCATGTTCCACCCGACTTGGGTTGATATCTGCACTTTCATCGGAACCTTCGGTCTCTTCGGAACGCTATTCCTGCTCTTCATCCGTTTCCTTCCCATGATCTGTATGTTCGAAGTTAAAGCAGTTCTGCCAGAAGCAGATCCGCACCACGGGGAGGCCCATCACTAATGAACGCTGTCGGCAACACATCCGCTCCAGTCTACGGCATCGCGGCCGAATTCCAATGCGCCCGCGACCTCTACAAGGCCGCTGAAAAAATCCGCGACGCCGGATTTCAAAAATGGGATGTCTTTTCCCCATTCCCGATCCACGGCATGGATGAAGCCATGGGCATGAAGCGCTCGATTCTCGGCAAACTCGTTTTCCTTGGCGGACTGACCGGCTTTCTACTTGCTGTGACCCTGGAATTCGGCACTTCGTCTTTCCTTTACCCACTCATCGTCGCCGGAAAACCGACCAACCTCTACACAGTCCCCGCATTTTTTCCGATCATGTTCGAGCTCACCATCCTGCTCTCGGCCTTCACCGCCGTGTTCGGAATGCTCCTCCTGAATGGCTTGCCGCGTCTCAATCACCAGCTCTTCAACTGGGACCGCTTCAAACTCGTGACGGAGGATAAATTCTTCGTCGCCATCGAAGCCAATGACCCGAAATTCTCATCCCGCTCGGTCAGTGACTTCCTGGAGTCCCTCGGCGGGATTAATATCACCACCATTCACGACGACTAAACGATCATGCTGAAATACTTCTTCTACACATTCGTTTTATTGGTCGTGCTCGTGGTGAGTGTGGCCGGCTTCCGTGGCCAAAAATCGACCAAGCCACCCTTCGAGCTCTTCCCGGACATGGACCGCCAGCCGAAAGTGAAAGCACAGGTGCCAAGTAACTTCTACGCCGATGGACGCGGCAATCGCGAGCCGATCACCGGCACGGTTCCGCTTGGCTACGCCATGCCACAGCACAAGCCGGTCGATGGCTCCACCGGCGCATCCGAGAGCCCCTACAAACAAGTCCATTTCTCGTCCGGCGTTTCTTATCCAGATACCGGTCGCTTCGCCAACCAGTGGGGAACCGGTATGCCATTTGAAGTCACTCCGGAGGTCATCGCCCAAGGCCAGGAGCGCTACGCGATTTCTTGCAAGGTCTGCCACGGAGCCACTGGTGCGGGCAATGGTATCGCTGGAAAATACGGCCTCGTTGCCATCGCCAATCTCCACCAGCAGCGCATTCGCGACATGGCAGATGGCGAGATCTTTAACACGATCACCCATGGCAAGAATACCATGATGGGATACGGCGACCGCATTCAAGTGCAAGACCGCTGGGCCATCGTCGCCTACATCCGCGCACTCCAAAAATCCCAAGGCGGTGCGACGATCAATGATGTTCCAGCCACCGAACGGGCAAAATTAGAATCGCAGACAAAATGAGCGGACACGAACCATCACAACCCGGCAGCCACACCTTCGACTACAAGCATGTCGGCGGTCGTTTTCTCGGTCTCGTAGCCCTCGCTCTCGTCGCTTTCGGCGCAGTCGCCTTCGGCGCATTCACCGACACCAAGCAATTTGCCTTCTCTTACCTGTTCGCCTTCACGTTCTTCCTCACCATTTGCATGGGTGGGCTGTTCTGGACCCTCGTTCACCATGCGGTGGATGCCGAATGGAGCGTGGTTGTCCGTCGCCAGATGGAAAATATTGGCAGTCTTTTGGTTGTCATGGGAATTCTTTTCATCCCATTGATCTTCGTGGCCCCGAAGCTCTGGTATTGGATGACAAAACTTCCCGGCCAAGACATCCTTCTCGATGAGAAATGGCCGTATCTCACCAAGGAATTCTTCTGGATTCGCGCGGTTTTTTACTTCGTATTCTTCGCCGTAGCCAGCATCTGGCTTCGCAGAAATTCCATCAAGCAAGACACTTCCGGAGCTGCGAAATACACGCTCCTGAACCGCAAGATCACATTCGGCAGCCTCCCTCTGTTCGCCGTGTGTCTCACCTTCGCAGCCATCGACTGGCTCATGGGCCTGGACTACCACTGGTTCTCGACCATGTGGGGCGTCTACATCTTTGCTGGCACCGCTCTGAGCAGCCTCTGCGTGCTGGTTCTGATCATCACCGCCCTGCGCAATGCGGGTTACTTCAAAAATGTCATCACCATTGAGCATTACCACATCATGGGTAAGCTCATGCTGGCCTTCACGATCTTCTGGGCCTACATCGGCTTCAGCCAATACATGCTCATCTGGTATGCAAACATCCCGGAGGAAACCATTTACTTCCTGCGACGCAATACCGAGAGCTGGCAAATCCTGAGCACGGCCCTCGTGGTGGGACACTTCTTCGTTCCCTTCCTCCTTCTGCTTTCCAATATGGGCAAAAAGAGCCCCGCATTTCTTTGTGGCATGGCCTTGTGGATTCTCGCCATGCACATGCTGGACATCTATGTCGTCGTCCTCCCCGCACTTCATAAGGCAGGCGTTCAACTCAGCTGGCTCGACTTCGCCTGCCTCGCAGCCATCGGGTGCACCCTCGCTGCGACATTCCTCAAACGCCTCGGCGACGCGCCACTCTGGCCGCTGCGTGACCCACGCCTCAAAAATTCCATCGCTCTCAAAAACTGATGCAATCCGCCACCACTCATCACGAAAATTCAGCCGGACAGAAAAAGCCTGTCTTCTGGATTTTTGTTGCCGCCTTGATCGGCCTCGGCCTTTTCTTCGGCATGAATTCCCTATTCCTCGGGAAAGCCAATTCCACACTTGATCCCGAAGATCCGGCCCGCGACGCCGAGCGTGTCAAAAACCTCGCGGACCTCAAAGCGGAG
>CAXNGJ010000043.1:0-7390 GCA_964201895.1 Terrimicrobiaceae bacterium | reverse complement strand
AATGAGTTTTGTAGCTGCTGAGGGATTTGCGTAGAGTGGAATCCTAGGACGCTGGTTCCTCGGTGCCCAGTTCGGCGATTTGCTCGAGAAGTCTCTCTTGGCTTTGGTGGCATTGGCGCGGGACAAAGAGGTGCCGGGCCGGACAGACCCTAGTAGCCTTGGTTCTGCGCGTATCGCCCGGACAGAATGATCACACGACTCGACGCGCAGATCGGCTTGTGGCAGTAGGCTTTTTCAAACCGCAGGCCGGATGCCGTAAAGGCGTCGAACTCCGGAGTCAAAGCCTGCGGATGCCCATCGCAGCCCATGCAGTCCGCGTGCAGTTGGTCGGCAAGGTCCGTGATCACATTCTGTTTCGGCAATGCGATGATCGGTGCCACTCCGATAGAGAGATATCAATGATGATTTGTTGCGGATCTGACGTGACTTCGGTCACGACTGATCATGGGACCGCAGGGTGGCATTGTTTGCGTTTCTTTCCGCTGCCACAGGGACATGGGTCGTTGCGTCCGGCTGTGTTCCATCGATCCTTTTGTTCGCTGCGAGCGAGGATGCCCATGATTTGTGCCGGCGCGACTCGACGGCGCAGCAGTTCGCCCATGGTTTTCATGTATGGATCGGCATGGTTGAAAAAGCGTTTGTAGGCCGCGCAAAGGTAGTTCAAGCCAGACTCACCGTCCGGAGTGCGAATGAAGCGGTGCTTCGGGCACTCGCCATGGCAGGCGAAGCGCACCTCGCACTCGCGGCAATACCGAGGCAGAGTGGCCGACTTGTTATTTCCAAATTGAATCTGCTGCGGGGACTGCACCATCTCGCCGAGCGATTGATTCATGAGGTTTCCGAGGCGGTATTGCGGATACACATAATGATCGCAGGAGTAGAGATCGCCGTTGTGCTCAATGGCCAGCGCCGAACCGCATTTTTCGGAGAACACGCAAAGCCCTGATCCGGCTCCGACCCAGTTGCCAAGGGCCACATCGAAAATCTGCACGAAATGGCGGCCCACATCCTGCCGCACCCATTCGTCAAAAATGGCGCAGAGAAACTCGCCATACTGCACAGCCTGAACGCTCCAAGGGGTCACTGGAGATTCGGAGAACTCTCCATCGGTCGGCGCGGCGAGATCGAGGTTGTGCGCTCGGGCGGTGGCATCCGCCTTCCGCTCGACCAGCGGGATGAACTGGATGAAGCTGCTACCGATTTCCTTGAGGAAGCGATAAACTTCCAACGGGTGCTTCGAGTTGCGGGCATGGACGACGGTGAGAGTGTTGAACTCGGTGCCGTGTTTTTTCAGCAACTCCAGACCGCGCATCACGCGATCAAAGGTAGGGCGTTGCTTTTTGTCCACACGGTAGGCGTTGTGCAGGTGTTCTGGGCCGTCCACGCTGATACCGACAAGGAAGCCGTGCTGCGTGAGAAAAGCGCACCATTCGTCGTCGAGCAGTGTGCCGTTGGTCTGGATGCTGTTTGAGATTTTTTTACCTCCCGCATGTTTTTGCTGGAGCTCCACGACACGACGGAAATACGGGACGCCGAGAAGCGTTGGCTCTCCCCCTTGCCAAGCGAAGGTAACCTCCGGCGTGGCCTGCGAAGCGATGTAGCGCTGAATGTAAGTCTCCAGCACATCGTCGCGCATTTTGAAATTTTCGCTGCCGGGATAGAGATTTTCTTTTTCGAGGTAGAAGCAGTATTCGCAGTCGAGATTGCAGATCGGCCCGATGGGCTTCGTCATGAGGTGGAATGGCCGCTTTGAAGGCAGTTCCTCAGATAGACTTGTGATGGTTGGAATGGAATCGGAGTGGCTCATGATTTTTAAATGACTGCGCTCATGAGAGCGTAACGAAACACCCTCGTTGGAAATCCGCAATGACTCATCGAAACAGAACTCTTTGCGTAACCCGCGATGGGAGCAAGCCATGAATGCTGGATCCGGAGCTTTGCCTCAAGCAACCCCCACAGCCCTATCTGCAACATCATCAAAAATCATTGTTTGAGAGAGTGGCGCGCGGCAGCGCAATAGACGGCGGGGGGCGTGGACATCTCGGCTGTGGAGGCGCAGGGCGTGGTTTGGTCCGTCTTTTTGGCGGGTGGTGCCTGGGAGTCGCTTTGCGTCTTCCGAGGGGAAAAATGGGTCAAGCCGGAGGTTGACCCTCCAATTCAAACGATCGCGCTGCCGCGCGGAGTCACTTGCGTTGGTTGAGAAAAGAAGCTATGGCACGCGCCACTTCATCAGGCTTTTCCATGAGAAGCTGATGTCCGGCACCGGCGATGCAGAGTTGCTGCGAATTCCGGAAGGCCGACTGCATACGCGCAGCGGCCGCTGTGTATTTACCGTCGGCCTTTCCACTGAGCACGAAAGCGCGCCCGGGATATTCGGGCAGGCCAGACCATTGCGAAGGCATCCTGCCGGAACTCCAGGTCTCAAGACAAGCCGCCATGCGGACAGGATCGCGCCGCTGGCGGGAGGTCAGGAAATTTTCCAAATCGCCGCCTAGTCGAGCGGGCGATGCAAAGACCGGTTGATGCCACCACTCACGCAAAAATCCGGGAAAATCGCTATTTGAGCGGAGGCGCGAGGCGAGGGCTGAATCAGAATTCGCCCGACGAGCACGCTCTTCTTCATCCTCCATTCCGGCCGTAGTGGAGATCCCAATAAAAACAGGAAAGACCTCGGGAAAAGAAAGAGCCGTATGGAGCCCCAGACGCCCACCCAAAGAGTATCCAGCAACCGCCGCTCTCCCCCACCCTTCGGCCGCCACCAAGTCACGCAAGGATTGAGAAAACTCCTCCGCCGCCGGACAAAGCCAGCCAACCTCCTCGTCGGAATGGCCCGGCAGGTCGATCAGGGCGACCTGCCATTCCGGCGAGTGCACGAGGAATGCGTCTGCAAATTTCTCCCAATCACTCCCCTCTCCTAAAAATCCGTGCAGGCAGAGCAAGACGCGCCCACCAGTGCCACGAGTATGAAATTTCAATCGACCCATGACAGCGAGAGCGCCCTGCAAGCCTCGGCGATACGAAGGTGGAGCGCGTGGTTTTCCCCGCGCTCAGTGTGGCACTCGAGAATTCGCGGCGCGGCATGGCGCTCTGTGAGCAATCTGCGGAGTTCCGAAAGCGAGGCCGCTTGATGATATTCCATTCCGAATTGCTGTGCACCTCCGCGAAATTCCCATGCATGCGGGGTTTCCATCAAGCGCTCCTCAACATCAATCGGCAGAAAACGAAAAATGCCGCCACCGCCATTATTGATGATCACGAGCGTGACGGGCAATCCATGCAGGAGCGGAAGAGAATTCAAATCGTGCAGCGCGGCGAGGTCACCCATGACGGCCAGAAGAGGAGACGCGTAGCCCATCGCCAGACCAGCCACGGTGGCGATATTCCCGTCGATTCCACTGGCTCCCCGGTTGGCAAAAACATTCACCACATCGCTCGAAACCGCAACCACACAGGAATCAAAATCCCGGATCGGCATGGAATTTCCAAGGAACACGGGCCAATTTGTCTCGGCAGCGACATCCGCCAAAGCGCGGAGAATCGCCGGTTCGCTGACAGCATGATCTGCGGGCAATTCCGCCTCAATCGTGGCAGCAACGGCCACGTCTGCCCGAAGCCAGGATTCGGTCCAATTCTCGGTGGCCATTGGCAGAGCGAATGTCTTCACCGATTCGCAGAACTGCTGAATCCCGGAACGGAGGAAATAGGGATGCTGGTCCCACGGATCCAGGCGCTCGGGGAACATCCTCACCTGCAGGCAGTCGACGCCGCGACATGCCGACAACCATTTTCCGATGCGCTTCGAAACTAGTGCGCCCCCGAAATGCAGCACTCGCTCCGGCGGAGGGACATCATGGCACTGGAGAATCCAATCCGCATGGCGAATGATCCCAGGCCGCAAACGCGCTCCTGAAGCTGCATCCGCCAGGACCGGCCAGCCCAATTTTTTTGCCAAATCCAAAATAGCACCGACCCGCTCCTGCTCCCCGACAGGCAATCGACCGATGACAACAACGCCGCGGCCGGATGCGAACCTCTGGAAATCGAAATCGGATGGCAAATCGAAAGGAAATGAATTCGCAACCCTCGAAAACTCGATTTTCTCATCACCCGCAGCAAGCCCGTCTTCGAGTAAAGGCTCGCGAATCGGAACATTCGCATGCACAGGCCCCGGCTGGGGACCCATGGCTATCGCGACAACCTCCGAAAGCACATCAGAGAGACGCGACATGGCTCCCGCCTCCTGAGCACATGGCAAATCCACTGCATAGCGGACAAAACCTCCGAAGAGACCGGGTTGATGAATCGTTTGGTTTGCCCCGGTGCCCCTCAACTCAGGGGGACGGTCGGCTGTCAGAAAAATGAGCGGAACATTCGAGTGGAAGGCTTCCACACAGGCAGGAAGGAGATTTGCCACGGCAGACCCGCTGGTGGTCACGCACACGGCGGGACGTCCGGTTGCCATCGCCCATCCCAGAGCGGCAAAGGCCATGCCGCGTTCGTCGTAATGGGTGGTCACATGGTGTCCGCTCAAGGCAGAAGCTAATGGAGCACTACGCGCTCCAGGGCTGAGAAAAAATCGGCCCGCGCCAAGTTGGCAAAGCCCATCCACGAGCGACTGCCCCCAAGTGCGATTGGACATAACACCACTCATGCCGAGAGCACATTCAAGACGCCCGAGATTTTATCCTCGAGTTCGAACCACTCCCGCTCGGGATCAGACCCCTCGACAATACCGGCCCCGGCGAAAACCTCGACCAGAGATCCTTTGGCCAGCATCGACCGGATCGCGACGGCGAATTCGGTGGAGTCCTTCGAGACGCATCCAAAAGGACCGGCATACCAACCCCTGTCGAACTTCTCGTGATCGGAGATAAAACGCAGCGCATCGGCAACGGGCGCTCCGCATGTGGCGGGCGTCGGATGAAACGCTTCAAGAATCGCGGCGTCATCCACCGCCCCACGCAGAGTCCCGGAAACGGCAGTCCGGAGGTGTTGCACCCGGGAGAGCTTGAGCACGCCTGGCTTTTCATCGCAGGCGTAGTCAACACAGAGCCTGCGGAAGGTTTGCTCCAGAGCCTCAACAACAAGGCGGTGTTCCAATTGTTCCTTGGAAAGTTTCAAGAGCTGGGATTCCAGCCTTGCATCCTCGGCGGCATCCAGGCTGCGCGGACGGGTTCCCGCGACGGCCTCACTCTCGAGGCGTGCCCCGATGCGGCGGTAGAGCAACTCCGGACTCGCTCCGAGAAAAGCTCCAGCCCGTGCGGAGGGTTGGAACGAAAAGTGAAAACAAGCCGGGGCGGCTCCCATCAGCACAGCAAGCAGAAGATGAGGCGATACCTTTTCAACAAGATCTAGCGTGGAGCGCCGGGCTAAAACCACCTTGCGCAACGGCCCCGAGGCAAAACCCTCCAGCGCGGCACCGACGGCCGAAGACCATTGGGTAAAATTTGGAATGTCCCAGCGTGTCAGAACAGCAAGTTGGTGCGACGAGGGGCACTCCCCGAGCGCTGCAACCCAATCCTCCAACTCGTCCAACGCCTCATCGCCTCCAATCAGGTTCACCGCAAGCAGTGTGCGCCCGCCGGCATGGATGATCTCAGCCCTCGGAATAAAAAAGTAACGCTCGGGAAATTCCCTCCAACCCTCCTTTGGCTCCGCAGCTGTATCAAACCGCTCGCCTCCGAAAAGTCGCACACCCTCGTCTGCGCCATCCAGAAGAGGCAGCAAATCCCGCAGGCTGCCTTCCCGCAATTCTCCAACCGCCAGCGTTTGCGCCGCACCAGAGCGCGATTTCCAAAAGACCTTGGGGTAAATCGCGGCAGCATCCAACCACAGCGGCGAAAAGCCCCCCAAATCCTCGAGTTCCCACTCAAAGCGGCGGATGCCGGAGAAGGAAATCCGCTCCCCCCCCACAAGCCCACGCAGGTCAGGGCGGGTTCCCGCACGAAGATTCGAGCTGTGATGAAAAACCATAAAGTGGAACTATTCTTCCAAAAACCGACGCAGGATGCGATAGGGGAATTAACTCCCGCCGACATCAGTGGCGGCATCATTCAATACGCACCGGAGACCCATGGTGATGTGGTTTCCTTTCCTTGCCGGATGAAAACAGGTAGAAATTTTCGTCCATGCCAACCTCTGCCACACATGTTTACCGGCGTTCCATCCGCTTTGCCGACACCGATGCCGCCGGTGTCGCTCACTTTTCCCGCCTGTTGGTGATCATCGAAGAGGCGGTTCATGACTTTTTTCAAACCAGGAGCGTGCCCATTCTGGATGCGGCAACAGCTTGGCCTGTCGTTTCCATTCACGCCGACTACTCGGCAGGATGCCGTTTCCAGGATGAAATCACGGTCTCTTTAAGCATAGAAAAGATCGGCACCTCATCGCTTGGATTTTCATTCGCAGCTGAGAAAGCGGATGGCACCGCATGCTTTGGCGGCAATGCCACGCTCTGCCATATCGACCCTGCGCTCCATGCACCAGCGCCCATCCCGGCTCAAACAAGGCATGCGCTCAGCGCAGGGCCCGTGTAAGCATATTAACCGACCCATGCCGAAAAGTTTCAGTCTTTTTCTCGCCCTGCGCTACCTCAAGCCCAAGCGCACCTTTCTTTCGATC
Organism: Terrimicrobiaceae bacterium; assembly: GCA_964201895.1. GTDB lineage: Bacteria > Verrucomicrobiota > Verrucomicrobiia > Chthoniobacterales > Terrimicrobiaceae > UBA967. The sequence continues at coordinate 769 of CAXNGJ010000043.1, read as the reverse complement.
ATCACCCTGGTTTCAATTCTCGGAGTCACGCTCGGGATCATGGTTTTGATTTTGGTTATTTCGGTGATGACCGGCTTCGAACAGGAACTCCGCCGCAAAGTCATCGGTTTCGATGCCCATGTCATCGTAAGCAATGGCGGGGTTTTAGAAAACTGGGAGGCCACAGCGGAGCAGGCGATGAAAAATCCGCATGTCAAAGCCGCCGCCCCATTCGTTCAAGGCCCGGTCATCGTGGAATATCAGAACCGCCGCCTCGCTCCAAAAATCCGGGGCGTCGATGCCGAACTCGAGCGCAAAGTCGTGAATGTCGCGGATTTCATCGTCGATGGCAGCTACGATCTGGATGGCAACAAAACCGTCATCGGCTCGGAACTCGCCCGCGAACTCGGAGTGGGCATCGGAGAAAATGTGACGGTTTTCTCGCCCGGCAATTTCAACCAGATCCTCGACGAACTCGACCGCATCGAGCGCTCGGGCGACAAATCCACCGATGTCTCGGCATTGAAGCAAATGATCCTGCCAACGGAACTCGAAGTGGCAGGCATTTTTGAGAGCGGACGCTATCTCTATGACAGCGAGTTCCTGTTCGTGCCGCTCCACATCGGCCAGGAGCTCTACAATCTCGGAGGCGGCGCGCATGGTCTGGCGCTCGCCACCACCAACCCCTATCTCGCCAACTCGGTGCGCGATGAACTGAACACTTCCCTCCCACGGCCGCAGTTTGCGATGAGCTGGATCGACATGAACAAACAAATCTTCGACGCGATCC
>CAXNGJ010000042.1:0-7418 GCA_964201895.1 Terrimicrobiaceae bacterium | reverse complement strand
CGTGAGCACCCTCACCCCCTGATATTGCTGGTCCTCACGGATCGGAGCTGCCGCCACCTTCCCCCAAACTAATCCATCCTCCGGTTCGACAGGGCCATCCAGAAGCGTCTCAAAAAACCTCTTCAAACTCTCAGGCGACGCCTCTCCCGATCCCAGCAAATCCACATCGCGCGTGGGTCGGTGCGACGCATCTGCCCAGAGCGCAAACAACTGTGCCCCCTTCAAAACGAAACGATCCGCCGAAGCGCTACGGCTCAATCGCCACAACAAACGCCCCAGCGCGAACCGCTCCATCAAAACAGCCAAGGGAGTTCCCGTTTCCCTGGCGAGATTCGACAGCCGGGTCCGCACGGAGGCCGCCACATTCTTCATGCCAGTGCCTCCAGATACGGCTTCATCACGCGCCAGGCTCCCAGCTTGCGGGCGTAATTCTCAAGGGCCGGCAGGCTTTGACGCCGATTCCGCAGCCTCTCCCGCAGCGCCTCAAGACACACTTCCAGCGTCACCGTCCCCCGGTGGCGGAAACAATCCACAATCGTGCGGTCCGGGTCCGTGATCCGCACCGCATGGCCAGCGATCCGATGCGTCTCCACGCCCAGCGTGAACGCCTCGGGTCTGCGGCTGCGCACAAACCGCAGTGGTGGATGCCCGATCTGTGGCGTTGGATAGTTCGCGGGCAGTTGCATCCACACCTGCCACGCGGTCTGTGTCCCGATGCCATGAAAATTCAGTGCGCTCAGGAGCACCACCACGCCTTTGGGAACTTGCACCGCCGCCTCGACCAGATCTGGATGCTCATAACCCTCGCCATCTACCAGACGGTAAAGCCCACGCCCCACACGCTCCACCACGCCCGACTCCGTCAGCCGCACAAGCGAAGTCCTCGGAATCCCCGCCCTCACGGCATCAGATGCCCGCACCACCGGAGTGCGGAGGCTGAGGGCTTTCATTTTCTGAACTGGTGAAGCGGCTGGCATGTATTGTATTTTAGGACATTTAAATTATTGTTATAGCAATTGCAACTATCAACCCGTGGGGCGGTCAGCAAACAACACTACACTGTCATTTTTGGATTAGCTGGAGGATGAGAAATGGCATATCTTTTTGCCAATGTCCTTGACCGTGGACATACCTGATGATCTGGCAGCTGACCTGGGCGCGGGATTCCAGAATCTCGGCCGTGCTGCTCTTGAGGCTTTGGCTGCGGAAGCGTATTCCAAAGAAGTGCTCTCATTGGAGCAGATCAGGAGAATGCTGGGGCTGGGCTCGCTCTGGGAAGCGCAGGCCATGCTGAGCAGGCATGCTGTATGGCCCGACCAATCGGCAGAGGAAATCTTGGCCGATGCGCGCCGTTCGTTTGAATTCCGGCAAGCCATCGCGTGATCGTCATCAGTGACAACTCGGTGCTGTCCTGCCTCTCCGAGATCGGGGAGCTGGATTTGCTCCACAGGCTCTACGGCAGAGTGACCATTACGGAAACAATCCGCAGGGAAGCTGTGCATCCGAGTGCGCCTGAGGCTTTGAGGCTTCTGTTTCTGAAGATGCCCGATTGGATCTCGGTGGTTCCGGACGAGTCGTCCTATTTGGAAGAAACGGGAGCCTTGGATGCCGGCGAGGCCTCCGCCATCACGTTCGCGTGGCAATATAGGGATTCCAGCTTGCTGATTCTCGATGAAAAACGGGGGCGCAAGGTGGCGAGCGCACTGGGTTTGCAAATCACCGGAACGGCAGGTCTTTTGACGGATGCCGCTGCGGCAGGCATGGTTGATTTTGAAGACGTTTTTTTGCGTTTGTCGAAAACGGCATTTCGCTTGAGTGCGCAAGTGGTCGAGACTCTGCGCCAGAGTGTGAACCAACCCCGTCCGCCTGCGGGGAGCTAATAGGAAACGAGGGTTGATCACAAAACGCGCTTCGTGACCAATCGCCTCTCGCATGGTCAACCGGGCGACATCCGAGGGCGTGGGATTTTTATTCTCCTTCATTTGATCTGGATGCGTTCGTTTTTAGCGATGGCGTCGTGAAGCTCGCTGCGGAGCTTGGAGAGGAAATCCTCCACCTCGGTTTCATTTTCGAGGAGGGGTTTCTGAATGAACCTCTGAATCTCGACCACGCGGCGAGGCTTCACGGCGAGCTTCTCCATGGGCTTTCTGCCCTTTGGTTCATAGGTTGGCAGGACTGCGGGTGTATTCCTCGATGGCGCTGACTGTGCTCTCGAATATGCGGCTGGATTCATTCACTGTTTGGTCGATATAAGCGAGGCTGGTCTGTGCGGTGGCGACGAGGCGAAGCTGGTCGAACTGCCGTGAACCGTCTTGGCGCAAGCCTCTCACGGAGACACCAAGGCACGGAGAAAACTTCTCGGCCGGAACGCCGACGTCCCCGTCGGCATCAGCGAGCCTCAGCGATTACTCTACGGCAACTCCGCGAAACCCACTGTGTCAAAATGCGAGGCTAATTCGTGCGCTTGCTGGATTCAAATGCATGCTTAAACCGAATAAATGTCAATAATTTATGCCTGACCCCTTTGACGTAAAAAATCAAGCCGCAAAATCATCCCAAAAGGCTCTTAACTTAGCGCCATGCCTTCTCTGACCCCTTTGACTAAGGCAGATTCCCCTGCTCTTTGTAGGTTAGAATTTCGAAACTTCCAAAGACTTTAAAGTCTTTTTCGTTATTGGTGACAATCGTTGAAATTCCTTGGCTGCACGCTGATGCCGCTAGCATCGTATCGAGGAGCCGCTTTCGCCCTAGTCGATGTTCGCGTAACCATTCGATCCAAGTGGAAACCGCGTCTCCCTCAGGATAAATGCGAACAACCTCCCGCGCTTGCCACCAGTATTCGGCTCTGGCCAAGGCCTCCTCCATCGATAGTGGATCCTTCAAGCGTTTCGAATCCGTCACCACATGAACAAATTCCGCCAGCATTTGCGGCGCAACGGCCAATTTGTGCCCTTCCTCCAGCAAACGATCCAAAACGGCATCCGCAGGCTTGTGAAAGAGGTGGTCACGGATTTCCACGGCCACAAGAAAATCGGTATCAATCGCGACGGTCATCAAGCATTTCTCCCAGTAAGTCTTCTTCACTACCGATCGGCTGCATGGGACCACCCACACTAACGGGTCTGCGATTGCGCAGCGTTGTTTTCCTTACAATGAAGCGTTGGTGATAATCCTCCATCGCCCGCCGAATCAACTCCGAGGCACTATTCCCCATTTGCTTGGCATAAACAGTAAAATCCCGATAAATAGGATCAGATACATTGACTGTTATGGTTTTCATATATTAGAGGATATTTGCATCGGCATGAGAATCAATCAAAAATTCAACTCCGTTTCTATCTCAAGACACCTTGAGATACGCCACCACAGTGAGCGGTCTTAAAGAGCTTAAATGTCAAGAATTAATTCCTGACCCCTCTGACAACGACATACCTAATCTCGTCACGCAGGAAATTTACATGAGAAGCTATTATTGAAGGATCGTTTTTTATTAAAGCTTTAACTTTATTTGAATCCTTTTCATCCAAATTTTTGAAGAGATCTGTCATGTAAGCTCCCCAGTAATCTGATCCTCGAAGCGCGTGCCGGATTTTAAAGTCGGTGCCTTGGGGACGAGGGTCGTGGAAGTTGGCAAGCGGTTCATGAATCAATCCTCTGGAAATATTCAAACCAACAAACACGATATGAGGTTTGAGTTCACCCAAGACGCTGGGATTTGCATCCATGTCAAAAACGCGCAGGTCGCCAATATTTGATTTCGGCTTTTCTCCGGCATCCGCCCAGATCGCCCAACTGGAGTAATATCCGTATTTTTCTTTGATCAAATCAAAAGTGGCGCGAGTCATTGCGACAGTAATTTCTCAAGATTTATGTTAATGCGATTTCGCTTTCAGCAGCCTCAAAAATCTCGTGCAGACTCAAAATGACCGGCTCCCCGCCGCGCTTTTTCACGAGGCCTGAAACTGAAACCTGTGAACACTCGATCGGGTCGCCCAGTTCAAGCAGGTAGTAATAGGCCGCGCCGACTTTGGCAGGCTTGCGTTTTGTGAGCCGAGCGATTTCTGCAGCCCCTTCCAGCTTCACGCTTTTCACTTCCGCGAGCCAGGGCAACGTTTTAGTCCGGTTGTGGCCGATGAAATACTTCGCGTGGAAGACCGGTCGGTCGTAGTTGCGGGTGGCGCCGCTTTTTTTGTCCACGGCGTAAAAGTAAAATCTCCCCTTGTGCCGAACGAATCCCACTTCGCTCGGGCGCACATATCCCAGTAAACACGGCGCATCAGCCATTGGAATGGACACAGATGGTAGCTGTTGTTTTTTCGCTCCAGAGGCAGGCGGAGTTTCCTGAAGAGTTGTGTGGGTCCAGTGGCGGATTCGGTAGTCACGGCTGAATTTGTTTTCGTGGTGCGCCAGAACATCGGCCATGAAGTCCGCCAGCACATTCTCGCACAGCTCGCGGGTGTCGGTATCGCCGGGGCGCACTCGAAAAGCCCCCACTCCGGGAATCACCTCCTCGTAGCGAGGAAAGTCCTTGCGAAGCGTCTCCGCATCCCGGCCCGGATACAAAACATACGAGCCTGCCGTGCGGCGGATCGCATCGTTGTAGGTGTGCATTTTGTAGAGGTCGCCCCGCTTGTAGGTGTCCGTGGATTTCGTGAGAGCGCGCTCTTCGTCGAGGGCCTCTGCGGTTTCCTTCTCGACGCCGAGAGCCTCCTCCACCGACTCGATCCGGAACTTGGCATCGAAGTGCAAATACCCGATGCGCCCTTCCAATTCAGCGGCCTTTTCGGCAGCCAGCCCGTTCGAGGAGGATTCGGCATATGAGGCGGGAAAAAACGCCAGTGTGTAATCCGGCCTGAAGTGCCGGCTGTAACTCCCCGAGGCAAGCGGGTCGCGCACAGGTGAGAAAGTCCGGTTATAGTAAAGGTGCACGCAGAGTTCGCCGCCATCCGGAGCAGTCCACAGATAGTGGCTCAGCGAAGCCTTGGACTGCGCCAGATTCACCTGCATGCCGCCTCTTTCCGAAGTCGTGACAAAAGGCAACGCACCAACCCCGCCGTGCTCGCCATGGCGAATTTCCCGCATCCCAAGCCGCTCTGCGAGCAAAAGGCGCAGCACAAAATACAGCCAGAACTCATACAGCGTCGCCGCATCGCGGTTCGTGCCATCGTAGGCATCGTCCCTGCCCGGCCAGTCCAGTTTTGCTGCCGCCTCCAGCATCAGCCACGCCCCGAGGATTTCGCGGTAGCCACCGCGCTTTTGGAGTGTTTGATTTTCCAACGGCAACCGGCGGAGCGGTGAGACATCCGAGAAGAATGGTCTTGTGAGGAAAACATCGAGCGTCTCCCGCATCTCCAGCGCCTCCATCCAGGCCGTGCCGCGCGCGCCGTCGAACTCAGCCAACACCTCGTCGCAGACTCCCGCAAAGGCCTCCAAGGCGAATTTGACGAACCGGTTCGGAGCCGTGTCGAAGGTCTCGAACCGCCGCTCATGGCGGAGTTCCTCCGGCGACAGTCCATTCACTTGGAAAAACCCCGCAGGTGCCCCGCGCACCCAGCCCCTTGCATGGCGCAGGGGATCGGACGCAAACCTCGGCGAATTCGCAGAAGCCGACGGTCTCCACTCGCGCTCCGTCCTCAAGGCCACATGAGGCCGGCGTCCCATCTCCTCAAGATAAACTCCCAGCCGCTGCTCCCCGAGCACATGCCGCAGGAAGAGAAATTGCTCCAACAAAGTCCGCCGTCTTTGCTCGGGATCGGCCCCTATCTGGAAGCTCGTCGGGCTGTCCCACTCCAGGATCAGTTGTTGGCAATGCTCCGCGATGTCATCCACCATCGCCCGATACTCGCCATGGAAATCCAGCTTCCGCGTCTGGATTTCGAAACGCACCGCCTCCCGATCCGCGACCCGGATTTCCGCCGTCCCGAGATAATTCGATACTCGGAAACTTCCCTCAGGAGGCTTGCCCTGCAATGTCCGACCGCTCCATACCGCCTTCCGGCGCGCCGACCCGCCTTTGAGCGTGCTCGCGATATCCGCTTGCGCCAACTCCCCCGCACCCTCGCCGACAAGCATCCACTGGTAGGAAACATTTTCAAAAAGCACGAGAGCCTGCCCGCCAGCCACCCCGGTGCTATATCGGATCGGCGTCTTTGCCGTGGTAGTCTGGTTCGCATGGCGCTGCGCCCGGAAGGCCAAAGGCGGCGCTGGACTCTCAAAAATATCGAATCTTTCCGGCTCCTCCACGCTCTCGCCCCATAGCAAAAGCCCAAGCCCCCCGCCCAGTTCGATCTCGATCGAATCCAAGTTGAGCGGCGTGTCGGGCATCCCTGCGAATTATTGAATGAAGCTCACGAACTGGTCGCGGCGCACCACATCGACCATTGCGCAGAGTTTTTCATAGCTCCTGCGAAAGACTGCGGAGTCCACCGGCTTTACTGGATTTGTTTGGAACCTTTCCGGCACTTTCGCCCCCTTGGGCGGCACAATGGCTTCCTCACAATACCACGCCAACTTCACCAGCAAGCCCTCCAGACGCCGTTTCGAGCCATTCAATTTCGGCAGGATTTTTTGGAGAATTTGATCATCAAAAACAGGGTGCCAATCCCACCCCTCGGGATTCTCTGCGACTGCATGGTCCACCCGCAAGTAGCGAAGAATCTCGTTCACGGTGCGGAAGCCGAATTCCAGCCGCTCCGCTTCCATGATTTGGAACACATCCTTCAATGCCGCCTGGACTTCATCCAACGAGGGAATCTCAGGAAGCGTTCCCCCGCGGGCATTCCTGGAAAGCGCCAGGAAAGCGGCACCGAAGCTTGGATCCGCAGGCGTCACATCCGAAACCCCGGAGCTGCCCGCATCGAAAAAATCCTGCAACCCGCCAAGCCCTGTGCGGAATTCCAGCACATTCGCCCGATCGAGCACCTTGGGCGAAAACATGTAGGTCGTCTCGTCCACATTCACCGTTCCGATCACGAAAAGATTGTCGGGCAGGCACACTTTTCCTTCCACCCTTGGCTCTCCTCCGGCCTCTGTGGGCAATTTCGTAGCCACTTGCCCGACTGTGTGGAGCAAAAGCTCCCCGGATTGGGACTCCATCGCCGAAAGGAAATCGGCGAAATACCGCTCCACATGTGACAAGTTCATCTCGTCCAGGATCAGAAAATGTGGCTTATGCGGATGTTCCACAGCTCTCAGGATCAGATTCAAGATTGGCGTGCTTTGATACACCGGCGGGGAGTCCGGAGCAGCCGAGGCTTTCTGCAAATGGTTTACGAAGCCCAGCACACTCCGGTTGTCAGACCAATCCGAACCGACCGGGACCAGCGCATAGTCCAAGGAATCATTGCCACATATCCAGCGTGCAAAAATTTCAGCGAGCTTGGTTTTACCAGTTCCGCTGTTGCCAGTCAAAATAACAA
>CAXNGJ010000041.1:0-7443 GCA_964201895.1 Terrimicrobiaceae bacterium | reverse complement strand
TCAACTCCGTGGCTTGCATATTGCCCACTCCATCCGGGAAATAAAAAATCGCGCGATCGCAGGCGAATGGAAAAAGGCTCGCGAAGACTTGGTAGTCCACCGCCGAGGCCAGGTAGTGGGGCGTGAGCCAACCCGTTGGCTTGAGGCCTGCATTTTCAAGCAGCTTCATGCCGCGCGTGACGCGCTCGCGTGCCCACGCATCGGAGTCTCCCGGGGCGGGACCGATGAGCGTTATGTTACCAGCGGCATCGGCTGTGACGCGGTAAAACTCGTAGTCCTCCGCACTCACGCCGGAGTAGGGATTTTGCACGCCGTCCATTTGGTGGGTGGTGCCGTGTTGCAGAACCTGTCCGCCTGCGCCGAGCCAGAGTTTCATTTCCTCAGTGAAAGGCGAGCCGGCAGCGATGCTGATGGTGTCGCTTTTGCCTTGGTTATAGATGCCTGCCCAGTCGCGATACTCGGGAATGAGGGCGATAGTAAATGGCACATTGAGAGGATCGACGGCCTCTCGTATTTTACGGAGAATGGCCAGATCGCAATCCGGCCCGACATCCTCGATGCGGAAATAGGCGCGGTGTTTTTCCTCATGAAAAATCCCGAGCATATCGTGCAAAAGATCTTCAAAGGCCAGCGAGCGGTTTTCAAAACTTGTTGAGACGATCGGCATATCGGCTACGAACCAGAAATTTCCGCTCTGGGTGATGTATGGCCATTTCTGTCCACCGGAGTCGAAGCACTCCGCCCGCACGGCGACCTTGCTGGCATCCGTGACTACGAGACGGGTTACGCCGGGATCGAAGATGTCTTTTTTCAGCTCGGTCTCTTTGTAGAGAACCTTCGGGTGGTTTTCTCCAGAGTAGTAGGCGACCTGGATGCCGTAGCGCGTATTGAAATTCTGTCTCCAAGCGTATGTCGCCGTGTCCCACGCGTAGCACCAGAGGTTGACACCCATCCACACGAACGGCTTGGTGTTCGCATCCAAGTCCGCTGTCATGGTCCCGGGCATCGGGCTGGAGCGCCAGACCGAGCCGAGATAAAATGTGGCATCGTAGGTGGCCAGATCGTTTGTTTGATAATCCGCAAGAGGCTTGGAAACGACCCGCGCATCAAAGTGGGCGAGGAGGTTCTTGAGCTTGAGAGTGTAGATCGACCCCAGCCAACCGTAGGGCGCGTCATTGTCGTAGAGGATGAGAACCGATGGCCCAGTGGGTGTGGGCGGTGCCTGGGCTGCTTCGGAATAGTTCAGCGAGGCTAATACAAGAAGACCTGCGCAGAGTAATGCGGCGAGCGTGAAAGCTCGGTTTTTTGTGGAATGTATAATCATAAGTTTGACGCAAACATCCCGAGCGGGTGCAGGTCATACTACGGGGCCTTCACCTTCCGTGGCGTTGCGCGCGACAAAGAGGGTCGCCTTTCTTTTTTTAGAGGAGGCGGATTTTTTCCTCGATCGTGCCTTTGATGATGAGTCGGTAAGCGAAGACGGTTTGTCTTTGGCCGATGCGGTGGGTGCGGTCGATCGCATGGGCTTCGACGGCGGGGTTCGACCACGGATCGAAGAGCACGGCTTAGCTGGCGGCGGAGAGGTTGAGGCCTGAGCCGAGGGGCTCTTGGGCCTGAATGGGATGAAGCCATGCGTCGTTGGGCGGCGATGCTCTCTATTTCGCTAAAAAACAAGCCGACAGGCGCGTGACTATTTCGTCTTGTCGCTCGACAGGCGCGCCGCATCTCGTTAAATCGAAACCCTGTTATATATGGAGACTCTGAATTTTCTCATGAAGCCCGAGCCGTTCCTCGTGTGGACCTCTCTGGCAAAAACGCTCGGCCTGCTTGGCCTGATTCTGGGTTTGGTTTCCTATACGGTTTATGCCGAGCGTAAAATCTGCGCGTGGATCCAGGACCGCGTTGGACCGAATCGCACCGGCATTCCGCTTACGAAAATCCGGATTCTCGGTCTCGGCCAGCCGATCGCCGATGCGCTGAAGCTTCTCTTGAAGGAAAATTTCATCCCGCACGAAGTGAACAAATTTTACTACTACATCGCGCCGAAGCTGGCGATGGTGCCTGCGATTCTCGTCTTGGCGGTATTGCCCTTTGGAAGCTCGCTTTTTGGAGTTCCGATGGTGATTGCGGACATCAATATCGGCGTGCTTTATGTCTTCGCCGTTTCCTCGCTGGGTGTTTACGGCATCGTGCTCGCGGGCTGGGCCTCGAACTCGAAATACCCCTTCCTCGGCGGCATCCGCTCCACTTCGCAGATGATTTCCTACGAGCTGGCGCTCGGGCTTTCGGTGATCCCGGTTTTCATGCTCTGCGGTACCTTGAACATGCCCGACATCGTAAACTGGCAGCGTGAGAATGGCTGGATGGTTGCCCCCTTCTGGGCCAAGGGCCTCACTTGGGAAGTCTTGCTCTCGGGTGATTTCAAGGCGGTGTTGGACACCTTCGTGAACGGCTTTTCCTTGTCCCGCTTGCTCATCTGGATTCCGATGTTGATTTCGTTCATTATTTTCCTGATCGCAATGTTTGCGGAGACCAACCGCGCGCCGTTCGATCTTCCCGAGGCCGAGCAAGAACTCGTCGGCGGCTACCACACCGAGTATTCCGGCATGGGTTTCGCTCTCTTCTTCCTCGGTGAATATGCGGCCATGATCGCCGGTTCGGGCGTGATCGTGACACTCTTTCTGGGTGGCTGGAGCCTGCCGATGATCCCCGATGGCTCGATGCCGGGTCTGCCGGGTGTCATTTTCGGTCTCATCAACATCGGCGTGTTTTTTGCCAAAGTGAGCGCTCTCTTGGTGCTCTTCATCTGGGTGCGTTGGACGGTTCCCCGTTTCCGCTATGACCAACTGATGAAGCTCGGTTGGTATTTCTTCTTCGAGCTGGCCTTGGTGAATATTTTCATCACGGCTTTCGTCTTGGCTTACATCAAATAATCAACGCCCGGTGCAAATCCTCCGTCCGAAAGACAAAGCCTACCGACGCGGCATTGAATCGCTGAAACGCTCCTACGAAGCGGATCCCGCCGTTCGCGCGACCGTGGAGGAAATCCTCGGTGCGGTCGCCAAGGAAGGCGACGAGGCGTTGCTCCGCTACACCAAGAAATTTGGCGGTCCGGAGCTCGCGCCATACCAGATTCCCGTGACTCCCTTAGAGATTTCCGAAGCTTGCAATGCGCTTCCGGCGGAAACGCGCAAGGCAATCGACGCCGCGCGCTCCAATGTGAGGGCGTTTGCCAAGCGCAGCCTGCGCAAGAGCTGGTTCATGAAAAACCGGCAGGGCGCGATCACCGGTGAGCGTTTCGATCCCTTCCAACGCGTCGGCATTTATATTCCCGGCGGCACGGCGCCGCTGGTGTCCACCGCTGTCATGACCTGCACACTCGCCGAGGCTGCGGGTGTGCCGGAGATCATCGCGGTGACTCCCGCCGGGCCTGATGGCAAGGTGCATCCCGCCTTGCTGGCAGCCCTTTCCCGCTGTGGCGCAACGGAGATTTATCGTGTCGGCGGAGCGCAAGCCATCGCCGCACTGGCGCATGGCACGAAGACGATTTTTCCCGTGCAGAAAATTTTCGGCCCCGGCAATTCCTATGTCGTGGAAGCCAAGCGCCAGGTCTTCGGCAAAGTCGCCATTGACCTCTTGCCCGGCCCGAGCGAGGTGCTTGTGATCGCCGACAAGACAGCCAAGCCCGACTGGGTCGCCGCCGATCTTCTGGCGCAGGCGGAGCACGGCCACGGCAGTCAGGCGATTCTGGTTACGGATTCCGAAAAAATTCTCACCGGCGTGGAAAAGGCCGTTGAGCGACAGACGAAGCTTTCGAAGCGTCCTACCGAACTCGCCAAGGCGCTCAAAAACACCAAACTCATCCTCGTTGAGGACATGGAGGCCGCCATTCGGATTGCGAATGAATACGCCTCCGAGCATGTCGCCATCGCCACCGAGGCGCCAGGCGAAATGGCCCTCCAACTCCGCACCTCGGGCGCGATCTTTCTCGGCGGCCTGTCCCCGGTTGTCGGAGGCGACTTTTTGGCGGGTCCGAGTCACGAGCTTCCCACGGGCGGGGCCGGCCGGTCCTTCGCCGGCCTCACAGCGGACCAGTTCCAGCGCCGCACAAGCGTCGTCATGTTCGACGAGGCCTCCCTGCGCGCCTCCCTGCCGCATATTGAAACCTTCAGCGCCATCGAGGGCCTTGATGCCCACGGCCGCTCCGCCTCCATCCGCCTCAAAAAGTGATCTGGAAAATCCGCGATCGCGAAATCGACCTCTCGCGGCGCGCACGGGTGATGGGCATCATCAACGCCACGCCGGATTCCTTCTCGGATGGCGGTTCGTTTTTAGATCCCCAAGCCGCCTTGGCGCACGGTCTACAAATGGTGGCCGAGGGCGCTGAAATCCTCGATATCGGCGGCGAGTCCACCCGTCCCGGCGCGCAAAGCGTCGAGGCGGATGAGGAAATCCGGCGCGTGCTGCCGATCATTCAATCCCTGCGACGGGAAAGTCATGTCCTGCTGTCCATCGACACCTCCAAGGCTTCTGTGGCCCAAGCGGCGTTGGATGCCGGAGCCGACATCATCAACGATGTCACTGGCCTGCGTGGGGACCCCGACATGCCTGCGCTCGCGGCGGCGTCAAAGGCGGGAATAGTCATCATGCACATGCAGGGCCAACCGCGCACGATGCAAGTCGCGCCAACATACGATGATGTCGTCCACGAAGTGGGGAATTTTTTTCGACACGCCCTCGCACGCTCGGTAGCGTGCGGCATTGACCCGATGCGCATCGCACTCGACCCAGGAATTGGATTTGGAAAAACGCCCGAGCACAATCGCAGGCTGCTGGCGGAGCTTTCCGCGTTCCTTGAGTTTGGGCGCCCGCTCCTCGTCGGCGCCTCCCGCAAATCCTTTCTCGGCTGGCTTGCGGGATCATCTGCGATGGATGACCGCTTCTGGCCAGGCGTCGCACTCACCTCACTCTGCCGTGAGCGCGGAGCCCGCATCCTGCGCGTCCACGATGTCAAACCCCACACGGAGGCGCTTCGGATGACCGAGGCGATTTTGGACCATGTTTGAGCAGGCCGTGGCTTTTTTGCAGGAGCAGTGGACCTCCGGCATCGAGATCGTGATCCTTGCGGCGGTGATCTACTACATTTACCTCTATCTGCGAGGAACCCACGGAGCCCGGATTCTGCTCGGTTTGGCACTGGTTTTTCTCACCCTCACGCTGGTGTCCCAGTTGCTGAACCTGGAAGTCATCGGCTGGCTACTGCGGAGCATTTCCGTATTCTTGGCCATCGCTCTGGTCGTCATTTTTCAGCCCGAATTGCGCCGCGCGCTCACGGAACTCGGCAGCCACCGTTTTTTTACATCGGCCTCCCAGGAGTCCGAGACCATTGAGCTCATCACGGATGCCGTTTTCGAACTTTCCAGCAAAGGCTTCGGCGCTCTAATCGCGATCGAGCGCGAGATCAGTCTCAAAACGATCGTGGAAACCGGCGTCGCGCTGGATGCTAAGTTTTCAAAAGAACTCGCCCTCACCATATTTCACCCCAAGACCGTTTTGCACGATGGCGGCATGATCGTCAGCGGCGATCGTATCGTGGCGGCGGCGTGCATTTTTCCCCTTTCCCAGCGCGAAGATCTCGACCGTAACCTCGGCCTGCGCCACCGCGCCGGGCTTGGTCTGGGTGACGAATCGGATGCCGTTTCGCTCATCGTTTCTGAGGAGACCGGTCAGGTTTCCATTTGTCACGGCGGCAAAATCGAACGAAATCTGAGTGTGGAAAAATTCCGCCAGCGGCTCAGCCAGCTTCTTTTAGACGAAAAGTATGAAAGCGATCCTTCTCAACAATTGGAAAATCAAACTCACAAGCCTTCTTCTGGCCTTCGCCCTCTGGTTTCTCATCAAGCAGAACGTCAGTCGGAATCCCGTCCGGCTTGATCTCCTGAAGCCCTCCACCGCCCAGGTTCAATCGCCTGTAAACCGCCTTGTTAAATGAGTATTAATCGCAAACTTTTTGGAACCGACGGAGTTCGCGGCGTCGCAAATATCGAACCTGTCACCGCCGAGACCGCGCTGAAACTCGGCCGCGCCGCAGCCCATGTCTTTGCGGAAGCCCGGGCCTCCTCGCACAGCGGCCGCTTGAGAGTTGTTATCGGCAAAGACACCCGCCTCTCCGGTTACATGCTGGAGCATGCCATCGTCGCCGGCCTGACCTCGCTCGGCGCAGACGCCCTCCTCATCGGCCCCTTGCCGACGCCCGGCGTGGCCTACATCACCCGCTCACTGCGCGCCGATGCCGGCATCGTCCTTTCCGCTTCCCACAATCCCTACGAGGACAACGGCATCAAATTCTTCCGGCACGACGGCTTCAAACTCGACGACGAAATCGAGGCGCGCATCGAGCATCTCGTATTCAGCGGAGAAATCGAAAATATCCGCCCCACCGCCACAAAAATCGGCAAAGCCCTCCGCATCGATGACGCCCTCGGCCGCTATGTCGAATTCGCCAAGCAGAGCTTTCCGCGACATCTCACGCTCGAGTCGCTCCGCATCGCGCTCGATTGCGCAAACGGCGCCGCCTACAAGACCAGCCCCTGCATCCTGCGCGAACTCGGGGCCGACCTGGTTGTGATCAACAACCACCCGAACGGCACAAACATCAATAGCCACTGTGGCAGCACCCACCCCGAGCAAATCCAAAAGCTCACCCGCGAGTGCAAGGCACACATCGGTATCACCCACGACGGCGATGCCGACCGCGTCCTGCTCTGCGACGAAAACGGCGAACTGGTCGATGGCGACGAGATCATGGCCATCGCGGCAGTCGATTACCTCCAGCGCGGCTGCCTCGAAGGCGGCACCTTGGTTTCCACCATCATGAGCAACTTCGGCCTCGATGAAACCCTCGAAGCCCACGGTGGAAAAATCCTCCGCACCAAGGTCGGCGACCGCTATGTCATCGAAGCCATGCTCCGCGAGGGACACAATGTCGGCGGCGAGCAGAGCGGACACATGATCTTCCGCGACTACGCCACCACGGGCGACGGCATCGTCAGCGCCCTCCAGATCCTGCGCGTCATGATCGAAACCGGCAAGCCGCTGAGCGAACTCAAAAAAGCCCTCAAAAAATACCCCCAGGCCCAGCGCAACCTACGCGTCAAAGACAAGCCGCCACTCGAGACCCTGCCGCACATCCAATCCCTCCTCGCCGAAGCCGAGTCCTCACTCAACGGCAAAGGCCGCGTCCTGCTCCGCTACTCCGGCACCGAACCCAAAGTCCGCCTCCTCATCGAAGGCCGCGAACAGGAACTCATCGACACCCACGCCGACCGCATCGCCGAAGCTCTCCGAGTGGAAATCGGCGAAGGGTAACAAAGAACCCTGTTACGCAAGGGTTCATTGTCCCCACGTTTGTTCATTAATGGGATGCGCACGCATTTTACTGGG
>CAXNGJ010000040.1:0-7514 GCA_964201895.1 Terrimicrobiaceae bacterium | reverse complement strand
GCCTCCGCTAACTGCGCCAGCTTCTTCGCCTCGGCCGCTTCATGGATTTTTTGTAGCAGCCTTCGGCGCGCGGTCTCCCGATTCATCGCCTGAGAGCGCGAATCCGAAACCGTCACACTCAACCCCGTCGGAAGATGGCGCAGTGTGACAGCGGTCGAAACCTTGTTCACATGCTGCCCTCCAGGCCCGCTCGAGCGTGAAAACACTTCCTCGATTTCGGCTTCGTGTAGTTTTTTCATTCGAATGACTTCGTTTCAACTCGCAAAATTGTCTATTGCAGAACCAAAACGCCAGCCCCCAGCTGCAAAACCTTTTAGGCAAAAGGCCGGTTTATCGACTTCGCTCTTGTCTTTTTGCAGGAAAATCCCGAAGTGAAATCCTTTTGGAACTACCACCTATGAGTCCACACCCCGCCAGTCAGACATCAACAAGGGAAATCCTCTGGCCCTTGATCCGGCCCCACCTGCCGCTTCTGACCACGGCGACCATCCTGAATGCGCTACATGGCCTTGCAATCACCTTCCAAGTTTTTACGGTCGGATGGTTGATCGATTGGGTGCTTGGAAAAGGATCGGTGCCGCCCGACATGTGGCGACGAGCCGTTGCGCTTAGCCTGGGCTATTTCCTGGTTTCCTTCATCGGGCGGATGCTCATGTGGCACATCGGCTACCGTCTCTACCTGAAGGTGCGCGAGCGCATCCTATCTTCGCTGCGGGCGCGGTTTTTCCGCCAACTGAACGCACTTTGCCTGCGGTTTCACATGAGGCGGAGTTCCGGGGAGCTCTTCAGCTACCTGTTTGGTTCCCCCCTTCAAAATGTGATCCAATTTTACCAGCACTGCGCGAGCGGACTCGCCGGGGCGTTCACCACGATTGGCTCTGCGGTCGGTATCTTGGTATGGACGGACTGGACACTCACGGCCGTGATGTTACTCACCGTGTGCTTGCAGGTGTTCATGATGGATCTCGCCCGGCGGGTCACTCGTAAACTCCACCTCGACTACCAAAAATGCGAGGCAGCCGTGACGGGCACCGTCGCTGACACACTGCGCGGCACGCGTGCTGTCAAACTTCATGCCATGGAAAGAACGGTAGAGGGTGAATTTGGCGAGCAAATGCAGATGATTGCCCGCAAGAGCTACGAGCGCGATGTGGGTAGCCATTTCGCCTGGATGAAGATGGAGACGATCTCCTATGCCGGGTTCGCGCTCATGATTGTGGCGTGTGCGTGGAGGTTCAGTTCAGGAAAAGTCACCATTGGCGAAGTCTCCATGTTCATGCTTGCCTTCCAGCAACTCTCGCCGCCGCTTACCATCATCTCCCAAGCCTTCACCCTGTGGGGAGCTGCCCAGGCTTCTCTGGAGCGTATCGCGGAGGTTTTGAGAGAACCCTCATCCACCCCGGACCCACAGGAAAACCGCAAACCGGTTCCTCCCGCAGGCGATTTGGATTTCCGCCGAGTCACCTTTGCCTATGAGGAAAAAGCCGTTCTCTCCGATGTCAGCTTCACGATTCCCTATGGTCAATCGGTGGCGTTGGTCGGCCCCTCCGGCTCGGGCAAGAGCACCATCGCACAGCTCATGCTCAGGCTTTATGATCCCAACGAGGGTAGTGTCCATTTTGGTGGCCAAGACATCCGCCAATGCGAAGGGGCCGAGGTCCGCAAACGCTTCGGGGTCGTTCCTCAAGATCCTTTTATTTTCAAGACAACGATTCGGAAAAACATCCAAGTCGCCAAGCCCGATGCCACCGATGCCGAGATCGAGTCCGCCTGCCGCCAAGCGAATGCCTGGGAGTTCATCCAAAAGCTCGCCGAGGGGCTCGATACGCGTGTCGGCGAGGGAGGATCAAACCTCAGCGGAGGCCAGCGCCAGCGTCTCGCCATCGCTCGGGCGATCCTCTCAAATCCTCCCGTCTTTCTTTTTGACGAGGCCACCAGCGCTCTCGATACCATCAGCGAGCAGTTGATCCAAGACACCCTCAAGCAGGTCTGCGCAGGCCGCACCTCTATTATCATCGCCCATCGGCTCGCAACCGTTCGCGATTGCCAGCGCATCCTCGTCGTTCGCAACGGACGCATCCTGCAGGATGGCACCTACGATTCCCTCATTGCCGCACCGGGCCTCTTTCGTGAACTGGTGGATGGACAGCAACTCGCCATGTCCTGATCCATGGCAGACGTTCAAGCGGGTAGAATGGTCCAGCGGGCGTTGGCTTGCGAGCTTGCGACAACGGCCTCGATGAAGGCCATTCCGCGAATGCCGTCTTCGATGCCGGGGTAGTCGAGCGAGACAGGATCGGGGGTGGTTCCGTCAATGACGCTGGCGAGGTGGTTGGCAAAATTGCGGTAGATGTTGGCGAAGGCTTCCAAGTAACCCTCTGGATGCGCGGGCGGGGTTCTGGTGGCTGCTGCTGCCGCTTTTCCGAGATAGCCCATGCCGGTGCGTAGGATTTCCACAGGCCGGTCGGGCCACTTGAGCAGGAGGGTGTTTGGTTCGCGCTGATGCCACTCCAGGCCGCCGGTCTCGCCGTAGATGCGGATGTTCAGGTTGTTCTCCTCGCCCACGGAAATCTGTGAGGCATGCAGGATCCCCTTGGCGCCGCCCTCGAAGCGAAGGAGCACATTGGCGTCGTCGTCGAGGAGGCGTCCCTCGACAAAAGCCGTGATGTCGGCCGCGAGTTCCTTGATGCGCAGACCGGTGATGTATTCGGCGAGATTTTCGGCATGCGTGCCGATGTCGCCGATGCAACCGGCGGCGCCGGAGCGCTTGGGATCGGTGCGCCAGGCGGCTTGTTTTTGGCCGGATTCCTCGATGCGCGTGGCCAGCCAGCCTTGCGGATACTCCACGACGACCTTGCGGAGTTTGCCAAGGCGTCCGGAGCGGATGATTTCACGGGCTTCCTTAACGAGCGGGTAGCCGGTGTAGTTGTGCGTGAGCCCGTAGAGCAGGCCGGTGCGGGAAATGATGTCTCTCAACTCAAGCGCTTCCGCGAGATTGAATGTGGCGGGCTTGTCCGAAAGAACCGCGAATCCATGCTCCAAAGCGGATTTGGCAGCGGGGAAATGAACATGGTTCGGCGTGACGATGGAGACGAAATCCATCCGCTCGCTGACCGGCAGCGCGGCTTCGGATTTCATCATCTCCTCAAACGAATCGTAGCAGCGCGAGGCGGGAAGATAGAAGTCGGCGCCGGAGTCGCGCGAACGCTGAGGGTCGCTGCTGAAGGCTCCGCAGACGAGTTCGATGCGGCCGTCCATGGCGGCGGCGATGCGGTGAATGGCTCCGATAAAAGCTCCACGGCCTCCACCGACCATTCCCATGCGGATTTTGCGTTGGGATGCAGGTGTGTTCATTAGGATTTTTTTTCGAAGGCGGCGTCGAAGGCGACTGCGCTGGGCGCGAAATCGAGTTTTTTCACAAACGCGGCCGCCTCGGTGGCGCCATGAATGCGATCCATGCGGATGTCCTCCCATTCGACGGAGAGAGGGCCGCTGTATCGGATGTCGTTGAGGGCGACGATGACATCCTCGAAGCGGATGTCGCCGCGACCGGGCGAGCGGAAGTCCCACGCGCGGCGTGCATCGCCAAAGTTCGTGTGTCCACCGAAGACGCCGACCGATCCATCGCCGTGCCCCCACCACACATCTTTGACATGGACATGAAAAATCCTCTCCGCGAATTGGCGAATGAATTGAACATAGTCCACGCCCTGATAGCCGAGGTGCGAGGGGTCGTAGTTGAAGCCGAAGCGGGGATGGTTGCCCAAAGCCGCCAAGGCGCGCTCGGCGGATGCCGTGTCGAACGCGATCTCCGTGGGATGCACCTCGAGAGCGAAATCGACATCCTCCTTGGCGAAGACATCGAGAATAGGTGTCCAGCGTTTGGCGAAATCTTCAAATCCCTTATCCCAGTATTCCTGCGAGGTTGGCGGGAACGCGTAAATGGAATGCCAGACTGAGGAACCGGTGAATCCATTCACAACAACGCGGTGGGGATTTTTCTGAAAGCCGGGTTTGTCATGGAAAAAAGCCCGCGCGGCCTTTGCCGTCAGGATCATTTTCTCCGCAGCCCGTTGGCGAACACCCTCTGGCTCGCCATCACCCCACACATCCGGCGGCAGGATCGACTTGTGGCGTTCATCGATGAGATCGCAAACGGCTTGGCCGACGAGGTGGTTTGAGATCGCAAAACAGGTGAGCTGGTTCTCTGTGAGAATTTCCCAAAGACGCTGCCGGTATGCAGAGGAAGAGGCGGCCGCATCAACATCGAAGTGGTCGCCCCAGCAGGCGAGTTCGAGCCCCTCGTAGCCCATCTGGCGGGCCATCGGAGCGAGTTTTTCAATAGGCAAATCGGCCCATTGACCGGTGAAGAGGGTGAGGGATCGTGGCATAGTTTGGTTTTAGTTTATGGTTTCAAGAGGATCAACTGTTCTCGCTCGCAGCGTTGGAGGGGCTTTGAGCGGGAAGATTGTTTAGTGGTTTGTCCAGTGTCTCGCCCTCAAATACGACTCCGACGGCTTTACGCCAGCGGTCGATCGTTAATTGCTGACCCAGGCTGTCTGCCCACGTCATAGCTGGCGCGTAGGCTTCAAGACGCCCTTCGCGAACGCAGCGGCCGAGCATATCGACTTCGTGCGTGTAAAGCGGCTTGGGGCTTGTGTGGGCGACTTCGCGGGACTCATCGCCCAGATGGATGATCGCCTTGCCGTCGGCAAACCACGGGCTCGGGATGATCATGTTGCCCTGAGATCCATAGATGCGAATCTGGTTGTGCTGCTGGACTTGCAGTCCACAGGAAAGATTGGCGAGAATATCGCCCGGAAACCGCATCGTGGCGGAAGCCCATTCATCCACGCTGGTCTCCCCGACATGGCCGTAGCCTTGCATGTCGATCGGCTCGGCAAAATCTTGACCCCAGGCGTTGCCCGCAATCGCACGCGCGGCGCTGACCGTGTAGCAACCCACATCCATGATGCCGCCGCCGCCGAGTTTGTTGATCATGCGGGTGCCGGTCGGGTTGCCATTCATGTTGAAACCAAACTGCGCCTCGATGAGGCGCACATCGCCGATGGCGCCTTCGCGGATGAGCTTGAGCCATTCGGCCGTGCCGGGGTGGCAGCGCCACATGAATGCTTCCATGAGGAACACCTGATTGGCTCGGCAGGCTTCAAGCATGAGCATCACTTCGGCATGGTTCATCGCGAGGGGTTTTTCACAGAGGATGTGCTTGCCGGCCTCCGCCGCTTGCACGGTCAACTCGCAATGCCGGTTATTCATCAATGCGACATACACGGCGTCGATCTCTTCGTCGGCCAACATCGCAGCGTAAGACGAATAGCACTTGCCTTTCGGCAGATTGTATTTTTCGCCCCACTTATCCGACGACTCCTGCGTGCGGCTACTGATCGCATGGAGTTCCCCCGTTTCCGACTCCGCCAAGCCTTTGACCAATGCGTGAGTGATAACGCCAGATCCTATAATGCCCCATTTGAGTTTTTTCATGAGTGCAGGGTTGTGGGCTTTCCTATGGCATCACTCGCACAAGCCTTTGAGATAATCCAAGCTGCACGCGATGCATTCGAAGGGATCTGTGCGACAGGTGTCTTGCTCGACGATGAACCATTGGCACCCAGCGGTCTCGGCTGCAGTGAGGATTTCCGGGATGTTCATATTTCCATGGCCGACCTCCGCGAAGATGCGTTCACCCTTGGCCGTGACGGTGTAGTCTTTCAAATGCAGCAGCGGCAGTCGCCCGGTGAGGCGGCGGCAGGTTTCGGCGGGATGACCGCCTCCGGCCTGCACCCAATGGATGTCGAGTTCGGCCTGAAGATGCTCCGGCGAGGTGCGGGCATAAATATCATCCAGCACGGTGCGTCCATCGCGTTGAAAAAACTCCTGGGCATGGTTGTGGTAACACAGCGTCATTCCAGCGCTCCGCAACACAGCGCCTGCGGCATCGAGTCCGGAAATGAGATCACCCACCTGAGCGAAATCCGACATATCGACGCCGGCTGGATAGGCATAAACCGCATGAGTGATGCCAAACTCACCCAAGCGATCCGCCGCCTGCTGCGGTTGATTCAAAATCATTTCCGTCGACTCGTGGCTTGAGCAAATCTGCAACCCGGCATCACGCACGATCTTTGCCGCTTCGGTCGGAGTCAGGCCTGCGGTTCCAGCAAGCTCGACGGCATGATAGCCGATTTCGCGCACACGCTTGATCGTCGCCGCGAAATCGTTAGGAGTTTTGGTGAAGTCTCTCAGCGTGTAGAGCTGAACGGCGATTTGTTCGGTTTTCATATTGGGTTGATCAGTGGTAATTGGCTGCGGGTTAAACGGTAGGATCAGGCGGGACGGCTCGCTTCAACACGCGTCCGATCTTTGGCAGGGGATTCCCGTCCATGTATCGTCCCTGTCCAAGGAGACATGAATGTTCAGAACCTCGTTTGTAATGGTTGTTTTCATACCCTCAGCACTTTCACCTCATTTCCCACCATTGCGTCGCCCATCCAGAATTGCTTGGCACGGAAACGGACATAGCGCGCCTTGGTATTGCAGGCGACCAACTGTGGCGCAGCAATGAACTGCACATTGCCGAATTCACCGGCGATCGGATCACGCCATTGTCCTGCCGTATCCGCAAAAGCGATTTCATATTTGCTCACGCGATGCACATGATCAGGCGTGTATCGCACCGAAAGCAACGGCATCCTTTCCTGCAAATCCAGCACGATCTCGTCGCCGGTTTTATGCGTGATGTGTGCGGCAATCTCATTGGTCGTTTGTGCATGATGCTCACTCAAATCAGGCTCAAAATACAGTCCCGCATCCGTGATCACCGGCTCGTCACTGGCCTCGGTGATGCGAACACGGAATTTCGTCGTGGATTGCGATGCAAATCGCGCGAGCCTGCGCGCCCCGACACTTTGAACCTTCGCGAGCTCCTGCCAATGATTCGCGGCATCACATGCTTCCAGACCCATTGATCCACGCGATGGTCGCCGCGAATGTCTTCGCGAAGTTCGAGCACATTCACCTGCTGCGACTCAGGCAGATTGATTTCGATCACCCACTGACGCTGTCCGTCGATTGTTTGCCAACCGGGCGAACGCGAATGGCTGACTGCAAAATTGTGCGAAAAAGTCTTATCAAGGTGACTGCGGAATCCGCGCAGCGATTGGCGATCAACTTCCGGGATCAACCCCCTGCGATCCGGCGCTAAATTCAGCATGAAAGTCGTGCCGCGCCCCACTGATGCGAAACACAAATCCACCAGATTCTTTGTCGAGCGGACGCAGTGATCTTCCAACGCGTGATAAAACCAACCCGGGCGGATCGACACATCGCATTTGGGAATCAGCCATGTCTGACCATCGCGATCGCAGCTGTTGAGGCGCTTGCGATCCGCGTGTCCGGGGTAGGATCCCTCGGCGTGAATCGCGCACCAGCTGGGATTCCCCGCGATGCCCGCCAGCTTTGCCGAATCAATAACCTGATCCGCATCAAACTCGGTG
>CAXNGJ010000039.1:0-7653 GCA_964201895.1 Terrimicrobiaceae bacterium | reverse complement strand
CCGCAAGGACGGCAGCCTCTCATTCAACGGCGAGGTGCTCACCTCGGAACTCCTCCGCATAGAAATGGAGACCGCTGTCCTGCGCAATGGCGGCGAAGCCCGTGGTGACACGATCGTCGCGTGCGGCGAGCAGGCGTGCGACCCCCATTCGCGCGGCTCGGGCCCGCTTTTTGCAAACCACCTGATCATCCTCGATATCTTCCCCCGCGACGCCCGCACCGGGTGGTTCGGCGACATCACCCGCACAGTGGTGAGAGGCAAGGCCACAGACGCCCAGCGCCATCTTTGGGAGACTTGCCTCGCAGGGCAAAAACTCGCCCACGACGCCATGAAGCCAGGCACCGAGGGACGAATCATCCACAACATGGTGAAGAACCATTTCGCCACGCAGGGATATCCCACGGAAATCAAAAACGGACGCTGGCAGGGATTCTTCCACGGCACCGGCCACGGGCTCGGGCTCGAAATTCACGAGTCACCCCGTTTTTCCGACACCACTTTCCTGCCCGGGCAAGTCATCACGGTCGAACCCGGCATCTACATGCCAGGACTCGGCGGCGTGCGCCATGAGGATGTCGCACTCATCACAAAATCCGGCGCCCGCTTCCTCACACAGCTTCCGAAACCCTTTGAAATATGACCACTGCAGAGCGCGAAATAGCGCGCCGGCGAACTTTCGCCATCATCTCGCACCCTGATGCAGGCAAGACCACCCTCACCGAAAAATTCCTTCTCTACGGTGGCGCCGTCCAACTCGCCGGTAGCGTGACCTCCCGCAAAAATGCGCGGGCGACGACCAGCGATTGGATGGAACTCGAAAAACAACGCGGCATCTCGGTGTCATCCACCGTCCTGCAATTCGACTACCGCGACTGCGTGGTCAACCTCCTCGACACGCCCGGCCACAAGGATTTCTCGGAAGATACCTACCGCGTCCTCACCGCTGTCGATGCGGCGGTCATGGTGATCGATGCCGGTAAAGGCATCGAATCCCAGACGCGCAAACTTTTCGAAGTTTGCCGCAAGCGAGGCGTCCCGATTTTTACCTTCATGAACAAACTCGACCGTCCGGCGCGTCCCCCGTTGGAACTGCTCGACGAGTTGGAGTCTGTCCTTGGCATCCACGCGCTCCCCATGAACTGGCCGCTCGGCGATGGACCCGAGTTCCGCGGCGTTTTCGACCGCAAGGAAAAGTCCGTGCACCTCTTCGAGAAGACGCCTGCGGGAGCCTACCGCGCGCCCGTCTCCGTGGCAGGTATCCAGGATGAAACCGTGCGAGCCGCGCTGGCGCCAGATGTCCATGCGAAGGTCTGCGACGAACTCGACCTGCTCGACGGCGCCGGGACGGATTTCGACTTCGAGGCCGTCCGTACGGGGAATGCCACTCCTGTCTTCTTCGGCAGTGCGGCTAACAACTTCGGCGTCCAACTCCTGCTCGACAACTTCCTCCAGCTCGCTCCCCCGCCGGCACCCAGAAACAGTTCGACCAAATTAGTGGATCCTCACTCAGAGGCGTTCTCCGGTTTTGTTTTTAAAATCCAAGCCAACATGAATCCCAAGCACCGCGACCGCGTTTCGTTCATCCGGGTCGTTTCGGGTTGCTTCCGCAGGGACATGGTCGCCACCCACTCGCGTCTGGGAAAAACGATCCGCCTTGGCAATTCCCAGCGACTCTTCGCACAGGACCGCGAAACGGTGGATGAAGCCTGGGCGGGCGATGTCGTAGGCATCGTGGGGAACTACGATTTTCTGATCGGCGACACGGTGTCGGAAGATCCCTCCCTCGCCTACCATGAGATTCCACGCTTTGCGCCGGAGTGTTTTGCTTACCTGCGCAACTCCAGCACAGCCAAATTCAAGCGCTTCCGCGAGGGTCTCGACCAACTGCTCAAGGAAGGCGTCGCACAGCAATTCGAACTCCCCGACGCCGTCCAGCGCGTGCCGCTCCTCGGCGCGGTGGGTCCGCTGCAATTCGAGGTCATGCAATATCGCCTGGAGACCGAATACAGCGCCGACTGCCGGGTCGAGTCCGCCCCGTGGCAATTCGCCCGATGGCCACAGAAGGACGGCACTCCCCTCACCTCGCGCCCCGACTTGCTTCTGCCATCAGGCTGTGTGCTCGCACAGGATGCCTCCGGCTTCTGGGTCGTTCTCCTGCCCAGCAGTTGGACAATCGGCTACCTCGAAGAAAAAAATTCCGCCTTCACCTTCTCGGCAGAGCCGCCGCCGCCAGCGAAGCTCGACGCCTGACGCGTGCAAACTCCATTCGACCTCGCCTCGCAGCAGTGGCTCTTCGCGGCCCTGGCGGCCGCCTGTGTAGGCATCAGCAAATCCGGCTTCGGCGCGATGGCTATTCCCGGCATTCTTCTCATGACCCAAGTCATGCCCGCAAGGGAATCCACTGGCGTGATTCTTCCCATGCTCATCCTGGCCGACCTCTTTGCCGTTCACGCCTTCCGCAAATTCACAGTATGGCGGCTGCTGGTCAAAATCCTGCCGGCAGCGGTTCTCGGAGTCGTTTTGGGCTGGTGGCTCATGCCGCTTATCCCAGCAGCTCTTTTCACACCCGTCATCGGCTGGATTATCCTCGCTCTGCTCCTGCTGACGATCCTTCAGAAATGTTCCAGTCAGCTTCAAGAAATAGCAGCCGACCACGCCGCCGTGGCTTGGCCGCTCGGTCTTCTCGCCGGCGTCTCGACGATGCTGGCCAATGCCGCCGGACCCGCCATGACCGTTTACCTGCTTGCCAGCCGCTTGCCGAAATACGAGTTCGTCGGCACAGCCGCATGGTTTTTCTTTTTCATCAACATCATCAAAGTCCCCTTTAGTGCCTCGCTTGGCCTCATCACTCCCCAAACCCTGCTCTTCAACCTCCTCCTTGCCCCCGCCGTCCTGATCGGCTTGTTTTCAGGAAAACTCCTTCTCGGCACAATCAATCAAAAAGCCTTCGAGTGGCTTTTAATTGGTCTCTCCCTGCTCGGCGCGCTGCGATTGATCTGGGCGTGATGGTCGCGTATGCGAGCAGAAGACGGATTGACTGCAAACCATATTCCCGTATGCTTCTCACATGAAGACGACCATCGATATTCCCGAGGATCTTTACAAAAAGACCAAAATTCGGGCTATCGAATGCGGTCTAACCCTCAAGCAGATCGTTCTCAGATCCTTGGAGCGCGAATTACAAGTTTTTCCATTACCCCAAGAGCCGGTGACCTCGTATTGGGCGAATCGCAAGCTTCTTCCAGAATTTGCAGCCGCCCAAAAGGCAGGGGTCTATCGCCCCAAGCCTGACGATCGCGACATCACCGACATGATATCCGACGATCGTAATGGCCGCTAATCCTCTATACTTTGATACCAGTTACTTGGTTAGACTTTATCTGGAGGACAACGGTTTTGAGGCAGTCCGAAAACTGGCCGCTACATCTCCTACCTTGGTTTCGGCGTGGCATGGTCAGGCAGAGACCATTGCTGCGCTGCATCGTGCTTACCGCGAAGGCCGTTTTACCGCAGAGCGATATCTGTTCGCTTTGAACCAGTTCAAGGAGGAACAACATTCGTCTCATTTTTTCTGGTGTGCGCTCACTGATAAAGTCCAAGCCCGTCTGGAAAAAGCTTTCCAATCCGCACCCTCTTCAACCTTCCTCCGTTCCACCGATGCTCTTCACTTGGCTTGCGCGGCGGAATATGGCTTCAAGGAAGTCTATTCCAATGACCGCCACTTCCTCGCTGCCGCACCCTGTTTTGGATTGCAAGGCATCAATGTCATCGACGGCAATTTGATGTTCCCCTGAGGATCGCACATAACAAGGTTCAAAGGTTTGTTGGCATCAAAAAAATTGCCCTCCTCGTGCCGTTCCGGAGCAGTTCCCGTTCCCTAATGATAGGGTGGATGACCGCGTTACCGGCAATCAGACGTCCAATGAAGGCCTGTCATCTCGCCGGGCGCCAAGCCTCCGGGATTTTATTCAACATAGGTCCGGGACTTCGCTCCGTTTAATCGCGAACACAGAAGGGCAAAATCATTGCGGCCGAAACCGCGAAAATTTTCCTGTTTTGTGGAAAGATCTATTCTCGAAAGTCCACGCCCAGCTTTTCTCGCAGGGCTAGCTTGATACGGTCGGCAGCGGCTTGGACTTCGTCTGAAGTGAGGGTTCTCTCGGGACTGCGGAAAGTCAAGGAAATGGCCATCGATTTTTTGTCAGACGGAATTTTTTCGCCCTTGGGATCGGTGAAGAGATCGAACAGACGTATGGATTCGAGGAGGGGTTCCTTGAGAGAATCGATGAGCGACCTCACCTCTCCGTAGGGCATGGCCAGCGGGGCCAGGAAGGCGATGTCGCGGGCAGACCCGGGGAACTTCGCAAGGGCGGCGACTTGGGTTTTCGTGGAGACCGCCGCTCGCCAGAGGTCCAGGTCGAACTCAACACAGAGGAGCGGAGTGGAAGCTCCAATTTCGCGCGCCACGGCAGGAGTCAGTTGACCAACGACGCCGATTTTTTTGCTATTAAGAAAAACATCCGCGCAAGCTCCAAACGGGGCTACGGGCGCCTGTGTGCGAACGATATCCTGTTCGCGCAGGGAAGCGAGTTGGCGCACGGCGCCGGTGAGGTCAAAGACATCCCACGAGCGCGCCGTCCCGCCGCGCCAGCTTGATTCGTGGCGTTCGCCGGTGAGCACGATAGCGAGACGTTGTCCCTCGCCACCGGGGTGGAACACACGGCCGCATTCGAAGAGGGCGATGGATTTCGCACCTTGATCGAGATTGCGGCGGAGGGCCGAGAGCAGTCCCGGAACGAGGCTATTGCGGAGTTGTGACTGGTCTTCGCCGAAGGGATTTTTGAGAGCCACGGCTTCGCCGAAATGCGAGACATCGACAGCGGAAACGAGCGTGCTGGTGCGGGCCTCATGGAAGCCCATTCCGGCAAGGCTGCGGCGGAGGTTCATCGCGAAATCATAAGCGGAATCGGCTTCCGAGCTGGCGGCGAAAGGGCCTTGGGCAAGAGATGGAATTTTTTCGATTCCCACGACGCGGGCGATTTCCTCAATGAGATCGGCTTCGCGGCGCAGTTCGCGGCGGTATCCGGGAATGCTCCAGCGGGTCTCGGCACCGGCGGCGAGTTTTTCCAAACCGACGCGGGCGAGGCTGGATTCGATTTCTGAATTCGAGAGTGAGATGCCGAGCAAATCGCGCACACGGCTCTGACGCAGGGACACCTTGCCGCGTTCGGGGCATTTACCTGAAACGAGTAGGGTGGATTCGGCTGTGCCACCAGCCACCTGCAAGATCAACTCGACAGCGCGGGCTGATGCGATTGCAACACCCTCCGGGTCCACGCCCCGCTCGAAGCGATAGCTGGAGTCGCTGAAAAGCCCGAGCGCACGCGAGGCGCGGCGAACACCCGAAGGCTCGAAGACGGCACTTTCCAAAAGAATGTCGGTGGTGGACTCGCTCACACCACTGCCCTCACCACCCATGACACCTGCGAGGGCTGCCGGGCCATTGTCGTCGGCGATGACAAGAGAACCGGCCGGCAGCTTGTATTCACGGCCATCGAGAGCGCGGAAGGCCTCGTCTTCGGATGCGGCGCGCACTTGCAACGGGCCGGAAATTTTTGCGGCATCGAAGGCGTGCAGTGGTTGGCCGAGTTCGAAGAGAACATAGTTTGTGACATCGACCACATTGTTCACCGAACGAAGCCCCACGGCTGCCAAGCGGTCGCGTAGCCATTGCGGACTGGGGCCGACTTTCACACCGGAGATGCGACGCAGGGTGTAGAGATGACATCCCTCGCCTTGGATGCGCACTTGCCCCTCGGCACTGGCTGTTGGCGGAAGCGCAGGCTCGGGCGCCTTGACCGGCAAACCGGTGAAAACTCCGATCTCGCGGGCGACGCCAAGGTGACTGAGCCAATCGGAGCGGTTTGGAGTGATCTCAAGTTCCAGAATGGTCTCGGCGGGAAAGAGGTCTTTGATCGGCGTGCCGGGAGCGGTCTCGGGCGGCAGGATGAGAAGCCCCTCGGAGTCCTCCGCAAGGCGGAGTTCCTTCGCACTGCACATCATGCCCTCACTCTCGACTCCCCGCAGCTTACCGGTCTTGATTTTAAAATCCCCCGGCAGCACGGCGCCAGGAAGGGCGAGAGGCACCTTGTCGCCGACTTTGTAATTTTTGGCGCCGCAGACGATCTGGCGAGGTTCGGGCGAGCCGTCGTTCACTTTGCAAACGCTCAGACGGTCGGCATTCGGGTGTTGGGTGGACTCAAGAATCTCGGCGGCGACGACATGGTCGATGGCGGCACCGCGCTGGTCGATGCCCGCCACTTCAAGCCCCGCGCGGCGCAGGAGGCTTTCCAATTCGGATGCCGGAAGTTGGCAATCCACATAATCACGCAGCCAGTTGATGGAAATTTTCACGACAGGATTAGAATTGTTTCAGGAAGCGCAGATCGTTTTCGACAAGCATGCGGATGTCGGGAATGCGCGAGAGGTTCATGGCCAGACGCTCGAGGCCGAAGCCGAAGGCAAAGCCGCTGACTTTTTCCGGATCGTAAACCCGGTCGCCACGGCGCTCGCAGATGGCCTCGAAGACGGCGGGATCGACCATGCCGCAGCCAGCGAGTTCCATCCACTCGCCACCGAGAGCCTCGGTGCGGATGTCGATTTCGTAGCTGGGCTCGGTGAAAGGGAAGAAATGCGGTCGGAATTGAATGTCCGTACCCGCACCAAAAAGTTCGCGGAAGAAAAACTCCAGCGTCCCCTTCAGATCGGCAAGGCTGGCTTTTTCGGCGACATAGAGGCCCTCCATTTGCGTGAACTGCGCGAGGTGCGTGGCGTCCACTTCATCGCGGCGATAGGCGGAACCGGGAGCAATGATGCGCACCGGCGGCGGCGTTGTTTCCATGACGCGAATCTGCACGCTCGAAGTGTGCGAGCGCAGGAGGCTGCCATCGGGAAGATAAAAGGTGTCCTGCTCGTTGCGGGCGGGATGGTCGGGCGGCGTGTTGAGCGCATCGAAACAATGCCACTCGGTCTCGATGTCGGGTCCGTCGGCAATCGCAAACCCCATGCGGCGGAAACACCGCACGGCACGATCCATGAGTTGCGTGAGCGGATGCAAAGTGCCGGGCGAAGGAAATGTGCCGGGCAGCGTGAGATCGAGCGAAGCAAAGGCAGCGAGGTCGGTTGCTTCGAGAAGGCGCTTTTGGGAGTCTTCCAAAGCGGTTGTGACGGCAGCACGCAGGTCGTTGAGAAGTTTTCCGATAACAGGCCGCTCCTCCTTTGGCACGTTGCGCATGCCCTCGCTGAGCGCGGTGATGGCGCCGCTTTTGCCAAGATATCTCAAACGAGCTGCCTCGAGGGAAGCGGCATCATGGGCCGAAGCGATGAGCTCAAGGGCTTCGCTGCGAAGGGCGTCAGCTTGCTGTTGCATGGGAAAGAGGTTTAACCACCGAGGACACAGAGAGCACGGAGGAGGAAAAAGTGGGTGGAGGTGTCATTAGGAATCGGGCCTGATACGATCTTTTCGACAGAATTACAGAATTTACCAAATTAGCGAGCCTGCTTGAACAGAGCAAAGTGAAAGGCCCCTTACCTCTATAGGAACGCTTCTAATTTTCGCGCCTAAATCAAAGCCTAATAACTA
This sequence comes from Terrimicrobiaceae bacterium, assembly GCA_964201895.1. GTDB lineage: Bacteria > Verrucomicrobiota > Verrucomicrobiia > Chthoniobacterales > Terrimicrobiaceae > UBA967. The sequence goes on along the minus strand of CAXNGJ010000039.1, from coordinate 11 downwards.
CTTGGCCGATT
>CAXNGJ010000038.1:0-7687 GCA_964201895.1 Terrimicrobiaceae bacterium | reverse complement strand
TCTCATCGGCCCCGATGAGCCTCTCGAAGGCCGCTGGGAGCGGCTGGACGACGCCTTTGCCGGGTGCGTGATCCAGATCGAAAAAAGCGGCACGGATTTCACTGGCCGCATTGTGGCCCTGCCTCAAACCATGGCCGATGCGGGCTGGCGAATTGGCGAACCCAAGTGGCAAGATATCCGGCCCGCAGGTCAATCCCGCTGGCTCATTCGCGATCTGCGCAAGCACTTTGACACGCGCACCGGCCGCGTCGTCGGCATCGACCTGCAGGAATACAACCTCTCGCTGGCCGCCGGGGGACGCCTCCGCCTCCACACCGGCAGCCTCCCGATGTTTCCCGTTCAATCGTGGAAACGCATCGCTTCCTCTCCCCAAAAATAAAATTCATTTTGAATTGAACTCTGCGGCCGTTCGTGAAAGGCTATTCCCCGATGAGCCTCGCCGCACCGCCTGTTCCTGAAACGCAAGCCACCGATACGGCTTCCCGCGAGCAATTCGAACGCACGCTCGTCGAGGTCTTTTCCGAGCTGGCCGATCTCTTCGGCAATCCCCGCTCCCACGGCGAGATTTATGGCATTCTTTTCGCCTCACCCGAGCCGCTGACGATGGATGACATTGCCGCGCGACTCGGCATCAGCAAAGGCTCCGCAAGCCAGGGCCTCCGAGCATTGGAGACGCTGGGAGCCATCGAGCGCGACGCCAGCACCCGCACAGCCACCTATGCCGCCAAGCTCGAGCTGAAAGTCCTCATTTCCGGCTTCGTCCGCCAGCGCCTGCTGCCCCGCCTGGATTCCAGCAAAACCCAACTCGCTACGCTCAAGCTCCTACTACCCGGCCTGCCCACCGAGCACAGCGCGGACTACCAACTCCGCCTCAAGCGCGTCACCCAATGGCACGAACGCGCCCTGCGCTTCCTCCCGCTCGCCCAAAAACTCCTCGATACCGCCTCGAAGTTCCCCACATCCATCGACTAAAAAAACCGCGTGCTGGAAACGCCACTACCCGAGACTCTCCGCCATGGAACGGCCTACAAAGCCGCCACCAAAGGCGGCAGCATGGGTTGAGATAACCAGCCCGCCGGCCAAAAAAGCGCTCCATTTCACAACCGACCCCAGCGTTTTCACAGAAACGCCACTGTATCACGCCGTAGCCGCGCAACGCGTAGGCGTACCGCCAACCCGTTCCCTCTTCCAAAATCTCCGTGTTCTCCGCGCCTCCGCGAGAAAACCTTTTCCCCGCATGCCCGCAACCCGCCGAGTCCTCTCCACCGACCTCGCCTGCACCGATTACGAGTCCCTCGGCGCGCACCTCCAGACCCGCACCCGGCAGCCCGGCCCCTACGCCGTCGATTTTTCCAATACCCACATCGTCACCATGCGGCGGCACGATCCCGCATTCGCCGCTATCACAGCCGGCATCGATCTCTTCGTCCCCGATGGCATGCCCCTCATCTGGTGCCTGAACCGCCAAGGTGCCGCCCTTCAAGACCGCGTTTATGGGCCTACTTTCATGGGGAAATTTCTTGCCACCTGCCCCACCGAATTCTCGCACTACTTCCTCGGCGGCAGTCCAGAATGCGGAAAAAAACTCCGCGAGCGCCTGCTCGATAGAAATCCGCAACTCAATATCGTTGGCTCCTACCATGGAGATTGCACCGCCGAAGGCACGCTGAAAGACGATTCCAAAGTCATCCAAGAAATGCAAGCGCTGCGCCCCCACTTCCTCTGGATCGGTCTCGGTACACCCAAGCAATACCACCTCCTACAACGCCTCAAACCCCTCCTCCCGAGCGGCATCCTTCTCGCCGTCGGCTTCGCCTTCGATGTCAACGCCGGCACCAAACCCGATGCCCCTGCCTGGATGCAACGCTCAGGCCTCACATGGACCTACCGCCTCGCCACCGAACCCCGCCGCCTTGCCACCCGCTACCTCAAGTGGAACTCCCTCTTCCTGTATTACCTGCTGAAAAGATTTCAACACGGAGGACACGGAGGTTAAGAAGGCGGCCATTAGCATTGGCACCGAAATCCAAAGCATAGCCGAGCGGGTGCGAGCGAGTCAAAGAGCACGAAGGTTGGGAAACCTTTGCAACACTCCAGCGCATTCTGGAAATTCAACCCGTTATTCCATAACAAGATTTTCTCGAAGACGCGATTAAAGCCAGCGCCCTCAAAGGCATCTGGTCCACATTCCAACAGCCATCGCTGCAGCGGCGTTTATAGAGCGCCGCAACAACTCAACCGCCCGTTTCCACATGCCAGAGGAACCCATTCACAACCCCCATGACAAGCTGGCAAAAGCCACTTTTTCCGATATTCCAACCGCTGTGGCATTTCTAAAGGAACACCTTGCGCCCAGCTTGGCGAACAACATCGATTGGGCCACGCTCCGCGTCGAGAGCGGTACCTTTATTGATAAAGAATTTGCCGCCTCCGAGAGCGACCTGCTCTACACCGCCACCCTCAATCAGTCCAAAGCCTTCCTCTACATCGTCTTCGAACACCAGAGCACCGACGACCGCTGGATCGCCCTCCGCCTCCTCGCCTACATGGTTCGCATCTGGGAAAAAGCCCTGCGCGCCGAACCCTCGCGCCAAAAACTCCCTCCCATCATCCCCATCGTGCTGGCCCAGAGCGACAAACCATGGCAGGCACCCATTCAGTTCTCCGACCTTATCGAGGCTCCCACCGATCTCGCCAAAGATCTCGCTGCCCATACGCCAGATTTTTCCTACCGCCTCGTCGAACTCTACCGCATTCCCTTCGATAAAATCCTCGGCACGCCCATGGGCGTCCTGACCCTGCGCGCCCTTAAGGCCGAGCGCATCGGGGAACTTTTGGACGACATTGTTTGGGACGAGGCCCTCATGGTCCAACTCCCCCCGTTTGCCATCGAGATGCTCCTACGCTACATTTTACGAGCCGATATTGACAAAGACCAATTCCTCAACAAAATTAAAAATATCACCAACCAAAGTATCCAATCATCCGCCATGACACTCGAACAACAATTACGCCAGGAGGGGCGCCAAGAGGGGCGTCAAGAGGGGCGCCAAGAGGGGCAAATTTTCTCGAAACAACAAGCCGTCATTGAAGTTTTGGAGACCCGTTTCGAGCATGTGCCCGAAGGCCTAAGAGAATTCATTGAGAGCATCAACGACCTTCCGAAAATCACCCAGCTTCTGGCCTGCGCTGCCCGTTGCCCAGACCTCGAAGCCTTCGCTGCCGCCCTCTAGCGCGATATGGTCTAGAACTGTCGGCTCAAAAGTCATTTTGACCACGGATGACACGGATAAGCACGGATAAAGAGGAGCTTGGATGCAGTCGCAGGGCGAATGGGGCGGAGAAACAACAAACCTCCTGCAAGCGAGCTTGCGCGAGTTTCGATTTTTCTCCACCAATCCCACTTTGCGGGATCATCCATGCCACCCAATCAATCTGTGAGTAGTCTCACGCCACATTCCACCATCCGTGTTAATCAGTGTAATCGGTGGTTAAATAAAATGCTTGTGGGTAAAATGGTAAAACTTGTTAGTTAGGAGACACCGAGCGCAGCGGAAAACAAAGTTTGCCTGTTGGAATTGATACCTTTGATCATCCGGAATTCGGAGGAGCCCACTGAATATGGCATTTTGTTATTGAAAATCAGACTCAATATGTCTAATTTACTTGAATGAAAAGGAAGACATTCTGCCTTACCTCGACATGTCCACGCTGCGGCGTCCCAATTTGAATCAAAAGCGAGTCAATGCGGATTTACCGACTTGGGTCGTCTCAAGAAAACTGTCGCCCCCCGGCGGTTCATAGACCGCCGCTACAAGGCAAGGCCCGCCGCCGATAGTCACGCCGGAGTCGCGTAGCGCGTAGGAGAATCCGTTAATTTTGTCTAAAAATGCATTGCCGCATTTCAGAAATACAATAAGTTAAATTTATGATTGCGACATTGGAACTTGTCCCAGAAAGCACAATCACACTTCCCAAGAAAATGAGGGAGAAATCTGATTTACGCGACCGCGCTTTAATTTCTCTTGAAGAGACTCCGGAAGGAACTCTTATAAGACCCTTTGTTCCATTTCCTATAGAGCTGTATTCTGACGAACGGATTAAGGAGTTTGAAATCGAGAACAACGAGTCCATTTCGGAATTATTGGCGTCGACATCCGATCCACGCAGCGATCAATTGCCGTTGCATTTACTTGGTGTTCTTTCCAAATGAACCGCTCCATTGCGCTGACGATTCTGGGACGGTTGAAGCCGGATTTGGGGAAAAAATATAAAGTTCACAAGCTGGGCATCTTCGGCTCCATGGCGAGAAACGATGCGCGCCCCGATAGTGATGTTGATGTCCTTGTGGAAATGGATCCCTCCATAGGATTGCAATTTGTTGATCTGGCCATGGAAATCGAAAATGCCTTCGGTATGCCCGTAGATGTTGTTTCCCGCAGGGCAATCGACCCTGCCAGATGGAAGGCTATAGAACCAGATGTGACCTATGCCTAAGAGGGATACAGCAATCCTTGTTCAAGACATTTACACAGCCTTGGAAAAGTATACTGCATCCTGACCCAAGCGTAAAAAGGTCCGCATTCCAACGCCCGTCCCTGTAGCGGCGCGTCTATGACCGCCGCTACAAACTCGTAGCGCGTAGAAAAACCCCACTCCTGCTCCCCATGCAACTCGAGCCACTCCATCCCATTCAGATTCAGCGATTCCGCGAAATGACTTTTTCTGAGAAATGGGCCGTGGCCCAAGGATTGTGGCTCATGGCCCGTGATGCACGCCTAGCGGCGAGCCGTCGCGCCAATCCCGATCTCACCGAAGAAGAACACCATAAATCCGTTGCCCGTGAATTCGCCAGAACCAGAACCTAATCTCCTCGCCCTCTTCGTTCGTCCCATCCACGATGCTGGCCTCCGTTACATTATTGCTGGATCGGTCGGTTCTATGCACTATAGCGAACCCCGGCTCACGCTCGATATCGATATCCCTTTGCTTGTCAGTCTCAAAGACATCCCCACTCTCTTATATCTTTTTCAAGAACCCGCGTATTATTGTCCTCCTGCCGATGTGATCGCCTCGGAAATTGCTCGCGACTGCCGCAGCCACTTCAATATCATTCACATCCCAACAGGGCTTAAAGCAGATTTCTACCCCGGCAATCGCGATTCCACCTTCGCATGGGCTTGGCAAAACCGACTTGTCCAACAATCACCACACGGTGCGATCCACATTGCCCCAGCCGAATACATTATCCTCTGGAAAATGATTTTTTACAAAGAAGGCAAAAGCGAAAAACACCTTCGCGACATCCAACGCATCCTGGACATTCAGCCCATTCTTCCGCACCAAGATTTCCTCGACGACGCCATAATCACTCACTCCCTCACAGAGATCTGGTCCACATTCCAACGCCCATCCCTGTAGCGGCGCGTCTATGACCGCCGAAAGTCGCTCCAAACCCGGCCGGTCATTGACCGCCGCTACAAGGCCCGCCACCGATAGTCACGCCGGAGTCGCGTAGCGCAATATAGGGCGGACCCGTCACGCCGGAGTCGCGTAGCGCAATATAGGGCGGACACGTCACGCCGGAGTCGCGTAGCGCGTAGGCGGACACGTCACGCCGTAGCTGCTTAGCGCAATATAGGCGGACACGTCACGCCGGAGTCGCGTAGCGCGTAGGTGGAACCGCTCAAAAATACGCAAAAAAGAAACTTGAAAAATATATATAAAGAGAGAAATTCCATTCATGCTCACGCTCGATAAAAAACAAAGTGCAAATTATATTTTGTTGGAACTACTTGCGGAGCAAACACGTCTGCATGATTTGGATGCTATTCTTAAACGCAAGCACGGAAGCGCGCTTGAACGAGAATGGTCTGACATCGGGAGTGAATCCAGTGAGGATACCAATTTTTATGACGACTGGATGGAATATCAAAGCCTCAAAATGACCTTGAAAGACTTGGCTCATCGCATTTTGGAAATCCGCCGTGGAGATTTTTCATTCGCTTGATCAGTCGGCCATCGTTTCGGAGTTCGAAGTTTTGGGATTCCGGACTTGGGAAGACGGGTTTTACTATAAAATCAAGATTCACATTCAAGATGGCAGCTTGCTTTTTGCGCGGGAGTTTTTTAATCGCAACGAGAGGCATTACTCCTATCACTGGCAGTCTTCTGAAGGTAGTCTTCTTATTCGTTGGGATGATGCGCCACACCACCGGCATCTTTCCACATTTCCCCACCATAAGCATGTTGGAGAGACAGTTACCTCAAGCCTTCCGATTGCTCTCGTTCAAGTTTTAGAAGAAATCTCAGAAAAAGTTCTGAGAAATGATGGACGCAACTAATGACCCGTCCAAAAATAGTAAACTGGTCACCACTCCAATCGTCACGCCGGAGCCGCGTAGCGCGCAGGCAGACACGTCACGCCGGAGTCGCGCAGCGCGTAGGCGGACTTGTCACGCCGGAGTCGCGCAGCGCAAGATAGGCGGACTTGTCACGCCGTAGCCGCGCAGCGCAAGATAGGCGGACTTGTCACGCCGTAGCCGCGCAGGGCGCAGGCGGACACGTCACGCCGGAGTCGCGTAGCGCAATATAGGGCGGACTTGTCACGCCGGAGTCGCGTAGCGCGTAGGCGGACACATCACGCCGGAGTCGCATAGCGCAAGATAGGCGGACTTGTCACGCCGGAGCCGCATAGCGCGTAGGCGGACGGTCATCTTCCCATCTTCTGTGCGCTCCCGCAATTCTCAGAAAACCCACGAAATTTCCTATCCCAGGCTGTCGCATAAAAGACTAATCAGCCGAATCGCCTCGAAAACTCGCAAACTCCAATCACTCCAAATTTTTGACGAATGCACACCTTACAAATCCAAATTGATCCCTGCCTGAGTGTTTTGATTCCCGCCTACAACGAATCCAAGACGATTCGCTCAGTTGTTGAAACAGTTCTTCAACAGAATTTTGTGCAAGAGATCATCATTGTCGATGACGCCTCAACGGATGATACTTTTTTGATCCTAGAAAAACTGAGGAAAGAATTCCCTCAAATCAGAATTTTTCGGCATGAGGTGAATCAAGGAAAGGGAGCTGCACTCAGAACGGCAATCCAGCATGCAACGGCTCATTTGGTTATCATTCAAGATGCAGATTTTGAATATGACCCGGCGGAGTATCCAATTCTTTTAAAGCCGATTCTAGACGGAAAAGCCGATGTTGTTTTTGGATCACGGTTTATCGGATCGCAAGCGCACAGGGTTTTGTATTTCTGGCACTCTGTAGGAAATGCTTTTCTCACTTGTCTTTCCAATATGTTTACCAATCTAAACTTGAGTGACATGGAGACTTGTTACAAAGCTTTTCGTCGCGAAATTATTCAACAAATTCACATCGAGGAAAACCGATTTGGATTTGAGCCCGAGATTACAGCAAAAGTCGCAAGACTTGGAGTCAGGATTTATGAGGTTGCTATTTCCTACCACGGGCGCACATATGCCGAGGGGAAAAAAATAGGCTGGAAGGATGGTTTCAGCGCTATTCGATGTATTTTGAAATACGGATTTTTCCGACGATTCTTTAAACTATGGCCTTAAGACTTGCCAGACTTTATGTTCTTCTTTCGGCCTCCTGTATTCTAAGCGGGTGGATTCTCTCGCTTCTTGGCTCACTTTCTGCCTTGGGTTATGGGCTT
>CAXNGJ010000037.1:0-7692 GCA_964201895.1 Terrimicrobiaceae bacterium | reverse complement strand
CACCACAAGGACATGGGACTTCTGATTCCCAGCAGCAAGGTCATCGAGAACCGCAGCATCATTTTCCAGCCAGGCATAAAAGGCCGCTTGCGGCTCTTCGAGAAGGATGGTGGAGCCGGGAAAACCCGCTTCCCGCGCGGCTTCAAGAGTAAGCTGCTGCGCGGCGGGGTCGAATGAGGCTGGCACCGTGATGGCCACATCCTGAGCTACAAGGGGTGCATCCGGGTGCAACTCGTTCCAAGCTGTGGAGAGGGTCGTCAGGAGGTTCGACAGTGCATCGACCGGGCTAATCAGGTCAGACGGCGTCAGATCACTCGAACCCAGTGGTAGAAATTTTGCGCGGCGGTCTGCGGCATGATGCACCAGCCAGGACTTCGCAGAATGCACCACTCGCCCAGGAACTTCCGCCGCGCGGGTGCGGGCGAAGCGTCCGGCTATCCACCGTCCATTGTGATCCGGCGGCAGATAGAGAAACGAGGGCAGCGTCCGTTGCGAAGTCGCGGAGTGTGCAGTCTCCGGCTGAGAGATCGCCAGCACATCGCTGTGCCCGGATGTCGAATCGCAAGGCACTGACGCGAGTGCGCAATTCGTCGTTCCCAGATCGATGCCGATGCGAAAAGAAGCCATATCTTGTAGCGACGAGGACAATCAATCCAATCTCATCGCACGATTCCTCAAAAGATCAGGGCTTTTCAAAAAGAGGCAGAAATTTTCCATAGCCCTGCTTTTCGAGCTCCTCTTTGGGTATGAAACGCAGGGACGCCGAGTTGATGCAGTAACGCATGCCTGTCGGGGCAGGCCCATCGGGGAAAACATGACCCAAATGCGATTTGCCTTCCACCGAGCGCACCTCGACGCGCTCCATGCCATGGGAGACATCGACCTTCTCCTCGATGGTCTCTGCTTTCAACGCACGAATGAAGCTCGGCCACCCCGTGCCGGAATCGAACTTATCCAGCGAACTGAACAGCGGTTCCCCAGAAATAATGCAGACATAGATACCCTCCCGCTTGTTGTTCCAATACTCATTTCGAAATGGAGGTTCAGTGCCGCACTGCATGGTAACATGCTCCTGGATCGGCGTGAGGTTTGGTTTGGAGTCTTCGGCTTTCACAACAGTTAAAGTGGCAAAAAGGATTGCCAGTATTCGAATTTTCACGATCAACTCTAAACCAATTTTTCACTTTGCACAGGATCAGTTTCCGGCAAGGCGACCAGCAAATATTTTGACATGATTTCCTTCTCCACACCCGCAATCCCACTATCATTCATTAACTGTATCCTAAGCTTCGTAATGCTGCACACGCCGGCGACGAGGAAGCGGGCTCCCGCCATGAGAAAAGGCGGCATCGTCTCCACGGCGATGCGGATACCGAGGTAGGTACTGCCCCAGACGACAGAGATGGTGCCGAGCGCGAGGGCGGTGGCGGCACGGGATGGAGGGGCTTTTAAAGGTACGAAGTTCGGAGTTCGGAGATCAGGAACAATAGGCGTTGTATTCCATGTAGCGGGCGATGGTCGCGGCGGCGGCGGGACCGAGGAGACGCGAGACCACATGCAGCGAGCAATCGATGCCAGCGGAAATGCCTGCGGCGGTTAGGATTGTGCCGTTGTCGTGAAACCGGGGGGAAGGATCGATGCTCGCGGCGGGCGCGAGGCGCGGAGATCGTCGAGGCACTCGTGGTGCGTCGTCGCTCGGAGCCCGTCGAGCAGTCCGAGGTGGGCGAGCAGGAAGGCCCCGGTGCAGACAGACACGACGAGTTCGGCGGAGGCGGCTTGGTTGCGGAGCCACGCGAGGACCGGCGCGTTTTTGAGGAGGGCGCGCGTGCCGAAACCACCGGGAACGATTAGGATGTGCGGCGAAGGGCAGGTGGTGAAGGTGTGGTCGGGCAGGACTCGCAGTCCGTTGCGGGCGCGGATCGGCGCGGCGGGTTCGGCCACGGTAATGACGTTGAACGTGTCGTAGCCGCGGAGTTCGTCCGTGACGGCGAAGACTTCAAACGGACCAGCGAAGTCAAGGACTTCGATGTCGGGGAAGAGGAAGAGGGCGACGGTTTTTTTCATGGTTGTGGGCGAAGGTTGAGCGTCAGCCGAGGCAAAGGAATCAGAGTTGTTTGTGCGCGAGGGATGCCGAGTGTTTTGAGGGCGGTCTCGATCGCGTTGGTCCACGTGAGGCCGCAATTCATGCGCAGACAGTTTTTGTGGCGGTCCTTGACCGTGAAGAGCGGGCCGGGAGCGGAATCATAATGGAATCCGAGAATCCAATGCGCTTCACGAAGACCGCAAAACTCCTCGATGAAATCTGCCGCCCGCGAGAGGCCAGAGGGATTGTTCCGAAGATTGCGCTCCTCGAGGGAAAGAGCCTCCGCAATCTGAAAAAGTCGGAGTTCAACGGAGCCCAGAATTTGAGGAGCTTGGAAGTTCTCTGGAGACTGTGTGTGCATGCATTGATTGTAGAACGTGACCGGACTTGAAGGTGACTTTTATGTTATCAAAACCCTTGCAAATGATCTCGCATCGAAGCTCCAAAGCCGCTTCCAGCAGTAGTTCCAAAAAACATGAAGACCACAGCTAGGGGGCTGTCATGTTCAAGTGAGCGGGAGTAAGGCTGGAGGAGCACTCCAGACCTTGAGCACCGGGCTCTCATGTTCGTAGCCAAGAAGGCTCCATCGACCTGTTTCCAGATTGAAAAAACGGGCGGACTCTGGACTCATCCCGAGCCATCGGGCGGTGAGAACGCGCAGGCAGTGGGCATGTGCGACGAGAAGGGTATCGCCTCCAAAATCCCGGACTCTCGAGATGACGCGGTCCACGCGCTCAGCGACATCCTGAGCGGATTCCCCATCGGGACAAGGCTGGGTGAAAATAGTCCAACCCGGCACGGATTTGCGGATTTCTGCTGTCGTGAGGCCTTCGTATTTTCCGTAATTCCACTCACAGAGGTCATCGGTCTGGAAGGCCTCCCCTCCCCAGCCGACAAGATCGCATGTCCGCCGCGCGCGAAGACGGGGGCTGCACAGGACGAGTCCAAAGTTCCAATTTTGAAGTAAGGGTGCAAGGGCGACGGAGCGCTGCTCGCCTTCCGGGGTGAGTGGAATATCGGTGACCGAGGTGTGGCGTCCACTGAGACTCCAATCCGTTTCACCATGGCGGATGAGCATGATGCGCTGACTGGTTTTGTTTTGGGACGTTTCAGGCATGGAGATGTCTCAGGGGGTCTGAAGAGCGGTGAGATCGCCGTCGATCCAACGCGAGACGGCTGCGGTGATGTCATCTGGCGACTCCATGGGAGCAAATGCCGAGGCATCGGGCAAAATCTCCAGGCTCGCGCGTGAAAGGTGGCGGCAGAGATTCACAGCATCACTCGGATGGAACCCAGCAGCCTTCGCTGGCCAGAGGATATGAACCGGGGCAAGAACGGCGGAAAGGTGGCTGGCCACATCGAAGCCATGGCGTGTTCTGAAAAAATTAAAAATGGCGTGTTCGGCACCATATTGCTGTGCGCAATTGACAAGAACGCTTAAGGTCTCTGGAGTTATTTTTTGGGGATTGGCAAATCCGTAGGATTCGAGCCACGAGCGCATGAATGAAGGCTGGGCGATATGACGACGGTAGATCAGGTGGCTCACCCCGGGGATACTGCTTTTGCGCACCATGCCCATGGAGCGACATTTTTGTGAGTCGCTGAGGTCTGTGGGGAGAAAGAGAACCATTCTTGAAACCAACTCCGGATGGCGAGCGGCAAGAAGAAGCGAAAGATTGGCACTGACGCCGCTTGCAATGATCACTGAGGGCTTTTGAGGCACGACCTCTCGCAGAAACTCAGCTAGACATTCCACATGATCAGCGGCGTCCAGAGGCTTGGAAGGCCTCTCAGATTCTCCAAATCCAATAAGATCGGGAGCTATGACTTCATGGTTCGTAGCAGCCCTGGAATAAACTTTTGACCACTCGTAGGAGGATGCTCCCAGAAAAAACCCATGAAGGAAAACGAGAGGCTCGCCGGATCCGCTGACATGGTAGACAATCTCGCCTTGGGATGTGGAAACCGAGCGCGTTGCAAAAATGGCGGGGGATATTTCATCAGGTATCACGCCGCGGGCAGTGCGCTGGCGGTGTTTCAATGCAAGTGCTACTGCACCGAGAAGGCCCATTCCGATTCCGAAACCTACAAAAGGGCTTCTCTTCCAGAGTGGGGACATGGAACCGTGTCAGACTGCCCGCCTGCGCTGCCGAGAGTGGCAGCGGGCAGACAAGGAGGTTACCAACTCGATTTCGTTACGCCGGGGATGAGACCGTAGGAAGCGAGTTCGCGGAAAGTGATGCGGGAAATTTGAAACCGGCGAAGGAATGCGCGGCGGCGTCCGGTGATGCGGCAGCGATTGACGAGCCGTGTTGGGCTTGCGTCGCGGGGAAGCTGGGTGAGTGAGGCGTAGTCTTTTTTAGCCTTCAATTCCGCGCGGAGAGCCGCATATTTTTCAACTGTATTCTGTTTGCGCTTGTTGCGCTCGAGCCATGCTGTTTTTGCCATAAAGGACGCGCAGAATAAAATAAAATCGGAGCATTGCAAGTTTTTAAGAGCTCGAATTGAAAAAATGGCATCCCAAATGTTCTGACATCGCGAGGAAGCCAGTGCTGCGAGCTTGAAAGCCGCGTCGTAACACTCGGTCTTCCTTCTGAAGGGGTCGCTGCTGCTTATAACCTCGAGAGAAAGTAGCAAGGATGCCAGCACGGCGCGTGCGGTGTCCGCGCACACAAAGCGAAACGCAATTCGCGACGGTAGCCACTACTCACGGTCTCTCGGAAAACGAGGAGGGGCTTGGCAAATGCGAGCCGGTTGGTAGCTTACCCCCGATGAAAAACCGCGCACTTTCTGAAGCGACATGGATACTGGGAACATTGGCTGCTGGATGGCTGATCTCGCTGGCCCTGCTCCCCGTGTTGTCGATCCTTTTTGCGGGACTGCTTTTGTTCACATTGTATTTTTTCCGTGACCCGGAGCGCGTGCCTGCAGGAGATGAAAATACGGCTGTGTCTGCCGCGGATGGAGTTGTCACAACGATTGACGAAGTGGAAGAGGGTGAATTCCTGAAAACCAGAGTGCGCCGCATCGGCATTTTCCTTTCAGTTTTTGATGTTCATGTGAATCGAAGTCCTATCGCTGGCGAAATCACCCACTCGGAACCAAAGCCCGGAGGGTTTCTGGATGCGCGCGACCCGCAATCCTCAATCCTGAATCAGAGCCGCTCTTGGGTCATATCTGCCCCCACAGGCACTGTCATGGTCAAGCAGATCACCGGAGCGATCGCACGGCGCATCTGTCCATGGGCTGTGGTCGGCGACAAGTTGAAATGCGGGGAGAGATTCGGCATGATTCGCTTTGGGTCACGCACCGAGATTTTCCTGCCAATGAGCGCCGAGGTGCTGGTAAAAATCGGCGACCGGGTGCGCGGAGGGGAAACGCCCGTCGCAAGACTGAAACCGCTCAGCTGAACCGATATTCCATGTCATCTCCCAACGAGCCTAAAATCTACCTTCTGCCGAACCTTATGACGGCAGGAAACCTCTTCTGCGGGTTTGCGGCGACATTGCGAATCATCGAAGCGGCGACTCTGGTCGCAAACGGACACTCTGCCGGAACGCTATACCACGAGGCCATTGCATTCATTTTGGGGGCATGTGTCTTCGACCTGCTTGATGGCCGCCTAGCCCGACTGGGCGGTCATGAGAGCCCATTCGGCCGCGAGTTTGACTCCCTCGCGGACACCATTTCCTTCGGCATCGCGCCGGCGCTGCTTGTTTACCAAATCGTGCTACGTGATTTCCAACGCACTGGTTGGCTCATCGCTTTTTTCTTTCTGCTCTGCGGCGCACTGCGCTTGGCACGCTTCAATTGTATCGCCGCAGCAAACGCGGATAAACCCGACAAGGATTTCAGCGGCTTCCCGATCCCTGCCGCCGCTGGCCTCATTGCATCCCTCACCCTTTTCATGCTCTGGCTGCAGGCGGATGATCGCACCATCGGGCCATGGAAAAACGCCCTGCCACCGTTGTTGATTTTTCTCTCCTTCATGATGTTCAGCCATGTGAAGTATCCGAGTTTCAAAAGCGTGAACTGGCGCACCCAGCGCTCGATTCCTGCCTTTCTGGGGCTCATTTTCCTGTTGGCATTCACTGCGATGAATTATCAGTGGATGCCAGCCGTTCTCTTTGTTTCGTTCCTCATTTACGGCTTCGTGCGTCCGTTTATTTCAAAAACCATTCGCAAGGAAATTGAAGAGGACAGCACCGACGAACCAGAGACTCCCCTGATTTGAAATCTTCCTTCCTTTTAAGGGAGGTTTCCCCGCTTTGTCTCGCGCAGATAGGCATCCATCGCAGACCATGCTGCAGCAGAATCCCCCGCTTGCAGAGCCAGAATACACCTTAACCGCAGGCCTTCCGGTTGGTTTGATTGAGCCGATTCCGCGACCTCCCGGCGGGCTGTCACGGAATTCCCCCTTGCCACGAAAAAAGCGACACGGGAGCCCAGATCGCGCGGAGGCTCACTGGCCTTAAGGGCATTCGACGGGAGAACAGGCAGCGAGAGATCGATTTTGTAGCGCCTTCCCACTGTGTCGATGGCAGCGGCGTATTCCTTCTGCGCCACCATACGGCGCACACGAACGGGCCAGGCGGCATCCTCCCAGTCGGGATTGGCACGGAGAAATTCGTCCAATTCCGCCTTCCCGCCGCGGTTGAACCATGCGATCAAAAATTCACGCCGCTGCTGCGGAGTGAGCATTTTCAAAAATGCGGGATTTTCTGTCGCATCCTCCATGCTGGTGTTTGGAGAACTCGCCATCCAAACGATCTGCAAATCCGGCGAGAGTGTCGTATATTGGCCGAGGGCTTGGAAAAGCGGCGGATGCGCCCGCGCTTGGGAGAGAAGACTCCGGTAGTAGTCCACGAGATTGGCATATCCCCCGCCCTGTTCGATGCGGGAGTGCTTCTGAAGTGCCTCACCCCAAAGAAGAGCCGTGCGGGTGAGGTCGCTGCGAATCCATAGAAGTCCTTGGTCATAGGGAATCTTGGCACTGACAGGATTCAGCGCCCGCTCGGCTGCGAAAGCGGCATCCGCCACTCTCGAATCGCCCTTGCTCATGATTTCACTATAGCCAAGTTCCCTGTAAAGCCCACGCTCCATCGGGTTCAAGCCAAGATCCGCATGTCCCAGAGCGGCGGCCTCCTGTGCTCTCCCCTCCGCGTTGAGTTTACGGATTTGCTCGACCACGATCTTGCCACGGTATGGCGGGAAAGGGCGTTCGTGAAACCACTGGGAACGAATCAGTATCGCCCCGCAGGAAAGAAGGGCCGCGCCGCAGATGCCGAAAACCAAGCGCTGCACAAGCCATGCGCGGCTTTTTTCGGTTTGAGTTGGCGAGGGATTTCCAAACGCCAAGCCCGCCAGCACAAGCACCCACCATCCCAACTCAATGCGGTGCAGAGGGACATCCACAAAGCCATGCAACATCGCCGTCAGCGCAGCGGCAACGACACCCCAGCGCAACGGCCAAGAACCGGTCTCTCGCAGGCGAAAAATATCCCAGATAAGGAAGGCCAGCAACGCCAGCGCGAAGAGAAGCGCGGGAATACCTGCTTCGGCGGCCAGCATGAGCCAGTCGCTCTCCGGATGAATCGGCATTGCCTCAT
>CAXNGJ010000036.1:0-7715 GCA_964201895.1 Terrimicrobiaceae bacterium | reverse complement strand
CGATTGCATCTGCAAAGCCTCCATGAGGACCGGGGGCCTTTCTTGTGCTCCCGCATTTATGAGACCGAGCCGATCGATTGTCCGCCTGGTTCGCCTTTCTTCCTGAATGCCGTCGTCGAAATCTCCTGCACACTGCCGCCTCTCGATTTACTCGCATCCCTGCAGCGCATCGAGCAGCAGCTGGAGAGACCACGCGACCATGCTTTCCATGCCCCGCGCACGATCGACCTCGACATCCTTTATTACGACAACCTCTGTTTCAGCCTGCCGGAACTCACACTTCCCCATCCCCGGATTTCGCGCCGACCCTTCGTTCTTTGCCCGCTTGCGGACATCTGTCCCGGGCTCATCCTGCCAGGTTGTGAGAAATCCATTGCCGAGTGCCTGGCGGAGTTTTCCTCAGGGGATTTGCCCCAGGCTGTGGCCGCTTTTTGAACTCCTTCCCGATTTAGATTCCAAATCCCCGTGAAACCCGCACCAGCATCACTCCGCGCCGCCAAGGCCGCAGGCTGCCGACTGGCCTCGCTCACAGCCTACGACTACCCTACAGCGCGTCTACTCGATGAGTGTGGCCTCGATCTGCTGCTGGTCGGAGATTCCTTGGGAATGGTGGTTCTAGGTCATCCAGACACTACACATGTCACTATGGCCGACATGATCCACCACACGCGCGCCGTAGCCCGTGGTGCCACGAAAACACTCGTCGCCACCGACCTGCCTGCTGGCAGTTGCACCACACCGGGTCTCGCCGTTGAGAATTCCCGGAAGCTTCGCGAAGCCGGCGCCGATCTCGTGAAGATCGAAGGAGGCAGCGAGTGCCTGCCGGCGATTGAGGCCATACTTGCGGATGGCATTCCGCTTATCGGTCATCTCGGCATGCTCCCGCAGCGGGTCGTGGAAGAAGGAGGCTACCATATTAAGGGAAAATCAACTGCCGAGGCCGAGTGTCTGGTTGCGGACGCCCTTGCCATAGACCAGGCTGGAGCCAGCGCCATCGTACTGGAGCTCGTCCACGCGCCCCTAGCCGCAGCGATTTCCAAGCAGACATCCTGCCCGACCATCGGCATTGGGAGTGGGAAGGAATGCGACGGCAGCATCCTTGTTCTCCACGATTTGATAGGCCTCTTTCCGTGGTTTCGTCCGAAATTCGCCCAACCACGAGCCGATATCGCCACCACGATTCAGCAGGCTGTGCGCGAATACTGCCGGGATATCAAAAATCCAGCTGGCTGATCCATTTCAAGATTTGAGGGAGAGGGGAGTATGGAGGTCAAAATGAATCTCGTATTGCCCGCCGGGTGAAACCAAGCGGCGGCGGACGGGAACCCCGAGCACTTGACGGAACAGGGCCTCCTCCAGGCCATCCGCCTCTGGGAATGCCTTGTGCAGTGCCACTGCGGGGTTGTGTCGCTCGATGATCCGGATGCCCGGCAACAGCTCCACCATGCGCCCTTCTTCATCACGCGCCTTGGCAAGAAGGAGCATTTTCTCCGCAACTGGTATCTGGGCGGGAATGTGACTCCGGTATTTCTCCGTGCATTCCTGGAAGTAGAGAAGCAGTAGCTTGGCCGCGCTGTTGGAACCATAGAGATTCCTGGCATGGCGAAGAATTGAGATCGCCGCAGAGTTGTCGGATTCCTCAAACCATGACTGCCCCTTGGGAGTGAGGCTGTAAACAAGCAGGGGACGTCCGGCGCCACGATGGCTGTTGCGACTTGAGAGGAGGCCTCTTTTTTCGAGAGCGATGCAGTGTTGTTTCGCCCCCATGTAGCTGAGCTGAAGCTTCGCCGAGAGTTCCCTTACAGCGAGGGGGCCCGATTGTTTCAGCTCCCGAAGAACCTCGTCTTGGCGACTGGTGGGCTGTGGAGGGGTACTGGGCGGCATGCGTTTTGCAAGTTTCGTGAAAATTATTCCCTCGGAAGGAGCGCGCGCTCCTCCGGGCGGAGTAGGCTTTTGTTGATCGTCCTTGCAAGCTCATCGGCTTCCTTGCTTTTTCCTATGCCATAGAGAACGGCGGCGCGAACGGTTCTCCATGCTGCGGGCGCTGAGAGCCAGGATATGGTTTTGCCGTTGTAAAGAGCATCCGCCTCCGCAGCGTTTCCCGATTTGAGCATGCCCAGCGCGGCAATGCTCAGTGCGGCGAGTGACTGCGGCGTGTTGTCGTAAAATTCTTTTGCAATCGCGGCTGTGGTCGCAGGTTTCTCGCCTGTGAGCAGTTTCAGATACGTCTGGTCGCTTCGCGCCTCGGCCAGCGTGGGGAATGAATCTGTGAACTTTTGGTAAAGAGGCAAGAGTTCCGCCGCCGGGGTGTTTGGCGGCCAGCAGCGGATGAGGCCCAGGAAGCCCTCCAGCGCAGTTTCCTTGCGGTGGGACAGCGCAGTGTAGGCTTTGATGGCCTGTTCGCGCTCGCCGATGCGCAGGGCATAGGCGGCTATGAAAGAAACAACCTCGGGTTTCTCGTAGGCGAGGCCGAGCTGCATTTCTCGCCAGCATTCACCCGCCCGCTCGCTGTCGCCGGATTTCTCCGCAGCCCTTGCCAGGAAGAGGAGGCGGATGTTATCAGACAGGCCGATGATCGTGTCGGCGTCGAGCATGGTGAAAATATCATTCCAGCGCTCGAGGCCGGCGAGGGCGTCAAGGTAGAGAAGAAGCCAATCTGGATTCGATGCGGCACGTTCACGGCCTATGAAGTCAACAGATTCCTTGTAGTGAATTCTGCGATTGAGCCAGCGGGCGAAGGCGAGAGCCTCATCCGGAGCGCCGGATGAGCGCTCCGCCATGGTTTGCGCGAGCAGCGCAGGCTGGGCTGAGGGATTCTCGAGTATCCTCAAATCCAAGGCCAGCAAAGCATCGTCAGGTGTGTGCATGGCGTGGGCCAGCAGCTTGTCCGCGACTTTATCGGCCTTCAGGAATTCGGCTCCCCGCTGTGCGAGAGATTGGGCGCCCAGAAGGCGAAGGGCCGAGATGCCGGCGGCAGATTTTTTATCCACAAGCTGAAGGAGAATTTGACGACTCGCAGGAGGATCCGTTTTCAGCGTCATTTCGGCGGTCGCCAGCAGAAGCTTCTCACCCTCATCAGGAGTCAGCGTCGGAAGCTCCTTCTTGGCCAGGTCGAGCGCCTCCTTGAAGTTCCCCTCTTTTTCCAAGAGGCGCATTTGAACGATAATTTTTCGGACGGAGTGGTCCTCCTGGAGTTGATCGAGAGCCGCCTTTGCGATGACGGGTTTTTCGGACTTGAGAGCCTGCTCGACCAGTGCGAGGAGTTCCTGCGGAGAAGCCTGTTTTTCCACCATAAGGGCTTGAATGGAATTGAGTGCATTGGGGTCGCCAAAGGACGCGTTAAAGAGACGGACTTTGCGAAAGATCGCCTCTTCATTCGGCGCCATGAGAATAGCCCGGCGCATGAGGCTTAAGGATTTTGGAATATTGCCCTCATCGGCCGCGATCTCCGACTGCGCTAAAAATTCCATAGCCCGCCAGACTTTGAGCCGATGATAAGCGGGCGGGATGATCACCCAAAGCAGCAGGCCTGAAACGAGCAGGGCCAGAACAACAAGCGCTCGAATGTCTCCAGACAGGTTCTGTATAACGTGACGGGGCGAGTGGTGCACATGTTGTTCGGCTTCATAGTCCGGCAGTTCGATAGGAACCGGTGCGACGAGTTCCGGACGGGAGCGGCGCGAGGGGGGCGATTCCTTCTCCGTGATCTGTTTTTTTCGGCGAGGCGCGGCCTGGGAATTCTTGGCAGCGTCGCCGGATTTGTTTTTTTTCCCCATCGCACTCATTTGCTCTCTGGAAGATCGTCCCTCATGGCGCTCGCCAGGAAGGCAGCAAGCGTGTTTGCCGCAGTGGCAACATCAGTCGTATTCCAGACAGCCGCTTCTAAAAGTGTTTGCCCGCGATTTCTCATTCCCTTTGTCACAACCTTCCAGCGTCCTTCTAAAGTGTACTCTTCACCACTGAGCGTATCATCTCTCGAGGCATCATGCTCTGTGGAGATGCCTCCTGCAATGATGGAGTGGAAAACAAGCACTTGCCGACCGGCATCGCGGAATAAAAAAACACGAAAGCGAAAACTCTCCTTGCCCACTTGGATCATGAGGGAGGGGAGTTGCTTTTCAAGAACCATGCCGATGCTGGCAAGACATGTCCGAGGATCATGGATGTTCAGAGCCTGAATGGCTGTACGGCCAGCGGGCCAACGCAGATAAAAAACCTGCCACTTGCGTCCTCCTGAATCCGCAAAACGTTCGGAGAATCCATCTGGAAAAAAGAGGATGCGGCGGGTGCGTTCGGAGATTTGAACCGGCTTCGTGCCTGCACTGCCGGATTTGAGAGTCCAACTGCTCTCGGACATCATTCCCGCTTCATGCGCGCGATACCAGAGTTCGGTGCCTGCGAGGGATGCCGCTGCGAGCAAAACTGTGGAAATGCAGGCCAGGACGATCGGCTTGGAAATGGTCAGCGGAGCACCAGGGGGGTCATTTATAGTGGCTAAGGCAGGGTTTCTTTTGTTGCGGATTGTGCTATAAAAATGAGCGATCAGCCAGAGCGTCCCGAGCGTGGAAATCAGGATGGCATAGCCTGCCATGTCATGCCATTTTTCGACTGCATCGAGCCCTTCGTTGGAGGCGATGATCGACAGAATCGTGGCGCGCAGGAAGTTTCCAAACAATGCAACCATGATGGAAATGGAAACCAGAACGGTGCGAAAAAAACTGCTGAAACGAAAAATTTCTCCGAGGAAGAGCGAGGCCATGATACCGCTCTGAAGCGACCTGACCCCGCTGCACGCCTCCTCCACGCCAAGGGTGCCGGTGGGGAGGGTGATGAGGTGTCCACGCCGCACTGCCTCGTAGCCGAGCCAGTGGAGAATTTCCAGCGCAGCCATGGCATTTTTCTCCATGAAGAAGCCCATGATCGCCTCCTCGGCGTTGCGCGGCCATGGAATTGCGATCAGGAAGAAGCCGACTGGAAATAGAAAATGCCGCATCCAAGTATAGCCACCGATAGACCAAAGAAGGAGCAGGGTGAGCAACACCGCGGAGAGTGCGCCAAGGATGCCGGTAATCCTCCACTCCGGATTTGCCTCGTAAAAAGGCTGAACGGCCACAAGGAAACCAAGGGCCGGCAGGGCCACAATGCCGAGTATAAGAAGGTTGCCGGATTGCCCGGTCAAAGGGCGGTCCCGCCAGCGCTGAAGAAAAAGCGCCACGCACAAGATGGGAACCAAAAATCCATAGCTGTATTGAGGGTCGATCTCCCACTCGATCCAGAGCATTCGGATCGCCAGCCACCAGACTGCGGCGAGTCCAATCAAAGCCGCCCAGATTTGGCGGGTCAGCGCGATGTGAGCCGGGGGGTGTTTTTCCAAGAGTTTCGCCCCTTGTTTTACCGACCCTTTCCGAAGATCATGACGTGCAATGTCTTTAGAATCACGGTTGCATCAAGCACAAGTGAGAAGTGGCGGATGTAATACAGATCATACATGAGCTTTTCGAGGGTATCATTGATGTTGGAACCGTAGGAATAGTTCACCTGCGCCCAGCCCGTGATGCCTGGCTTCACCAGATGTCGGAAGTGGTAATAGGGGATGACCTCTTCGTATTGTTCGACGCATTTGATCCACTCGGCGCGCGGTCCGATGAGGCTCATTTCGCCACGGAGCACGTTCCAGAGTTGGGGAAGTTCGTCTAAGCGCGAGATGCGCAGCCAGTGGCCAAGTCGCGTCACACGCGGATCACCTTGCACGGTGTAGATGCCCTTGAACTCACTGCCGACCTCCATGGTGCGGAATTTATAGAGGGTGAAAAGGTTGCCATGCTGGCCGACGCGGGTCTGGCTGAAAATCACAGGTCCGCGTCCCTCCCATTTGATCAGCAAGGCGACGAGAGCCATGACCGGCGAGACAAAAAGAAGGGTGAGGGATGCCAATATGATATCAAAAACACGCTTCAGTGAGGCAAAGGCCGAGTGCTGCACGAGTTGAAATCCCGAGTCCAACGGCCAGGTGCGACTGAGCAGGTCGGGTGGCATTTTTTGCCAGTAAGCCTCGAAAAACGAGTGCATCGTGTACACAGGCAATTCTTGAAAATGCACTGCAACAAGAGATGTCAGGATGTTGTTTTCGAGGTGGTCCGGCGGAGCGGCTATGACGATAGCCTCGTGCTCGGCATCAGGATTCTCCTCGAGATTTTTTAGGACATCACTGGCCAGGGCCGAGTAAATCGGGCTTCCAGGACCGGCGACATTGGCTCCCACCACGGCATCTCCAGCGGCGAAGAAGTGGAGGTTCTGTTTGTGTCCATTGATCGTGTAGTTTTTGTAAAAACGCTCGCCGGATTCGGTGTCGCTGATGACTAGAAGGCGGCGGTTTCTGCGAAGCAGGCGGGAGGAATAGATTAGCCGGCGTTGGAAGAGCGAAATCGCGCTGAAAGCCAGGAATGTGAAGCCGAAAATCGAACGGCTTGAGGCGACCAATCCGCCGAACGACGCGACGAGATATACGGCGAAGGCGGAAATGAGAAATGCGGTTAGGCACGCAATAAGGTGCTCACTGGAGTAGCCTACCGATTTCATTTCCGAGCGTGGGTTGTAGGCTCCGATCAGGCTGAGGGAAAAAATCGAAATGGCCGTTGGCAAAATCACCTCGGGCCAGCCGTATTTGTTAAAGTCTCCGGATAATTTTGAAATCGCTATGTAAATTCCTGACCACCAAACGCAATCAAGAATCAAAAGCAAGAGCATGAGCGCCCTCTCGCGGAATGAACCCCGCGCTACTTTCAAACCGGCAGGGAACAAGGACGCCGGCCTTCTGGAGAGGATGCCGGAGCCGTGATCGCTAGCTTCCATGGAATGTGTGGCCATGTTTTTAGTGGGAGGGAGGCTGGTAATACATGATAATAAAACCTCTGACGGCCCGCGTAAAGTTTTTCTTGTTATTTAATAAACAAAATTCGCAGACGCGATTGTCGGGTTATTGGCATGCATCAAAACCACGCCAATCGGAGAGTGAAAATGCGAGGTGCTTTTTTAGTAGGAACCCTCAACTCGAGTGGCGACATCGCGGTATCCGTAGTCGATCTCATAAATCTGTTTCATACAGTCCACACACTTATTCTTGTCGCCCATCTTTTCATAGACGAGCCCCAGATTGTAGATCGCATCCTTTTTTACAGAATCCATCGCAACGAGTTCAGAAACCGCATCGGAGAGGGTTTTGGCCGCGAGGTCGAGCATGCCGCGTGCGGTGAAGCAGCGGCCGAGAAGGCTCATGGCCTTCATACGCACATTGGGGTTTTGCCTGGCTTTTTGGAGTTCCGGAATGGCATCCTGCCAGCGGCCATACTCGGTGAGAAGCTCGCCGAGTTCGAAGCGGAATTGAAGGTCTGTGGGATTTTGCTCCACTCGTGTGCGGGCAAATTGGAGAGCGAGTTCGGACTGCTGGGAGCGGAGGCCGGGGAGTTCCGCTTCGTAGGCCTCGGATTCCGGCGTGCCGGGATTGGCGGCGATGTAGTCTTCTCGGGCGCTGATGGCGATGTCGAACTGGCGGATTTGCAAATCGGATGCCTTGCGCACCAGTGCCATGTCGGAGTTATTCGAGAGGGCGGCCGCGTAGGTGAACCAGCTGGCGGCATTTTCCCAATCCTCCTTCTGCTCATACATCTCTGCGATGCGCCGCGAAGTGTCGATGTTTCCGGGTTCTGCTTCCGCCT
>CAXNGJ010000035.1:0-7723 GCA_964201895.1 Terrimicrobiaceae bacterium | reverse complement strand
CTGAAATCACTGTTTCTGCGGCGAGGGATTCTGGTTTATGGATGTGCGCGGTGAATTATCTCACAGCCATCCTCTGCGGCCTTGCGCTTCTGGTCGCCCAGTATTTTGTGGGCCGGGGACCTTATCCGTTTCTGCCCATCCCGGCGTATGCCGTGCTTTGTCTTGCCGCCTTCTTGAGTGCTTGGAAGCTGACGCAGCGGGGTTTTGCCATTCCGCGATGGGTGTGTATCTCCTTTGCCGCAGCTCTCACGGGATGGATTGCGATTCCACTGGCGGGCCAATCCGACCTATGGCTGCAGGGTTCAATTCTGCGTCTGGTTCTTGCGGCCTGGATTGTTTATTGCCTTCTGGTTTTTGTCGTCACAGGCGCAGGGGAAAGGCTCGCACTCCTCTCGATCTTGCTGGTCGGATCCTTTGCGCAAGCGGCTTTCGGTATTTTTCAATATCTATTTCCAGATGCGCATCCTTACCTCGGTTGGATCACAGATCTTTGTCCTGAACGGATGGAGGGCCATGCCTTTCGGGCTAGAGGTTTTTACTGGAATGCCAACCATCTCGCTTGGCTTTTGAACTTTGCCGGCGCTTTCGCTCTCTCCATCGGCGTTTGGGGGCGGGTGAGCCTCTGGCCACGCCTCCTCTTGCTTTATGGTGCGGCCATGTTTTTCGGTGCGGGCATCCTTACCCAGAGTCGCGGTGGGTTGCTCGGAGCCGGTGCTGCGCTGGCTGTCTTTGCTATTATTAGCGCCCGCGGCCTCCTGCTCGGAGCCTGGGGCAGTCGGGGACGGATGTTTGGCTTGGTGGCAGTGGCTCTTTTGGTCACTCTGGGGGCGGCTTGGCAGGCTTATGAGTCGAGCGATCTCGCCCAATATCGCATTCTGAAAGCGGGTGAGGAAAACTACCGCACGGCTGTTTGGGAAACGGTTTTTCGTCAATGGCAGGGCGAGCCGATTGTTGGAACCGGTCTTGGCACTTTCACGAACTTCGCCCGCCAATACAGGCTCCGCTCGGATGCGCTGGATGATATCTTCGCCCACAACGACTGGCTGCAAGCGCTTGCGGAGATCGGGTTGATCGGTGCCGGGCTGGGTTTTTGTGTTTTGCTCGTGCACCTCTCTTCGGGATGGAGGTCGGTAGTCGTCGATCTTCGCCAACGAATAGCTGCCAGTGGTTCGCCTGCGAGCCTGAAGGCCTCACTGCAGATCGGCGCCATGTCCTCGCTCGCCGCGTTTGCAGTTCACTCGTTTTTTGATTTCAACATGCAGGTTCCGGCCAACGCGCTCTTGGTCTGTGTCTCACTGGCTATTCTTGCCTCGCCGGGAAGAAGATTTTCATCTGAGCGAATCTCGGTTTTTGCATCACGTCTGGCTTTTGCAAGTGCCCTCGCTGCTGCGATTGGTCTTGGATTGTCTTCGAGGAATGGTCTCAACGCCGAGCTCGCCTGGATTCGCGCGAATGCAGCGCTTGCGCTTGGAGATTCTGAAATGGCGCTGGAATTTGCGGAGTCGGGAATCCAAGCCAACCCGAAGCATAGTGCTCTTGCCGCCACTGGAGGGCGGGTCGCACTTGCTCTTGGCAAATACACCGGATATCCCGAGTCGGAGCGCCGCCGCCTGCTGCAGCGTTCGGTCGAATTGTCCTCAATCGCCAAGCAAGGAGAACCCGGCGATGCCTGGCATCTGATGAACTTGGCCCACGCCTACGACAACTTAGGCCCTTTCGCGCAAGCCGCACCTCTCCATCGTGCAGCCATTGCTCAAGCGCCTTATTATGCCACCCCGTATGAGTTCTACGCCCTCCATCTTGAACTTTCGGGTCAGACAGACGAAGCCATCGCATTTTATAGTCTGGCACTGCATCTCCCTTCCTCGACTTTCTCCGCAGGGCGAAGGGAAGCGTTGCTGCGCGCGAAGCAAAAGACTCCTTTGCCATGATGTCGCGGCAGCTGACCTTTGGCGGGGAAATGTTACGGATTTGTAACATTGCCGGTGAGGAATTTCTTGACATGTAGTCTGCCAAGCTCAAAATGCTCACTGTAATTTAAAAATCTATGAAGACACATCTCACTCTCTCTTCGGCCGTACTTTTCGTAGTTCTTGGCACAGCGCCGCTTTCCATGGCCCAGAGCTCAAGCTCTGTAGCTCAGCAGCGTGCCGCCACGGCAATCGCGAGCAAGAACAAGCTCACTCCGGCTCAAGTCAAAGCAGCCGTGCAGGCTCTTGCTAAAGCCTACGGTAATAATGGAGACGTTGAGGCCTTACTTGCTGCCGTATCAGCATTGAGCAAGGCGAATCCCAACCAAGCCGCAGCGATCGCCGCCGCAGCCACGGCATTCGCTCCCGCTTCCTCAGCACAGATTGCTGCCAGCGCAGCAAACGCCGCCCCCGTTCAAGCTGCAGCAATCGCTGCAGCAGTGGCAACAGTCGCGCCCGCTTCTGCTCCGCAAATTGCGGCCAGCGTCTCGGCTGCTGTTCCTGCGGCCGCTGTAGCAATCGCCCAGAGCGTTTCTTCCGCAGTTCCTACAGCATCTACCGCCATCTCGGCAGCCATTGTCGCTGCAGTTCCTTCAGCTGATGCCGAAGCGGTGGCTGCAGCCGCCCAAACCGGATCGCAGACCCCTGCCCAAACTGCCGGTCAGCCAGTGAATACAGGTGACCAAGGCACAATAACCGATGGACAAAGTCTCCCTGGATCTACGGGTGGAAGCGGCACGGGCGGAAGCGGCACTCCTCCCCGCCCTACTCCTACTCCCATTCCTACTCCCACTCCAGCCTCCTGATCTCTATCAAAACCTGATCACCTCATTAATTTTCTCCATTTCTCAAAATGCTCAAAAGATCACTGCCTCTTGCCATCGCCTTGGTTTGCTCGCCAATTTCGATTTTCGCGCAGCAACCTACCGAGGACTTTTACGGTGCTCCAGCGCCAGCCGACTTCCCTCAGGAACTTGGAACTCCAGTCGACGACAATGCAGCCGCGCTTGAGGTTCCGGCAGAGACATTTTCCGAAGGCATCTTCGAGGATAATCCTTTCACGTTTGCATTCGCCATCCGAGAAGGCTACGACGACAACCTGTTCACGACCGAAACGGATCGCTCGGAGAGTTTCTATACAAACATGGCCGGAGGTATTAACTACACGGCCGAAAGTTCGCGCCTGCAGCTCTCTGCCGCTCTCAATGGCGGGGTCACTTACTACTACACTCGGCCCGGCGACAAATTCGACTACACCGGGGCTCTAAATCTCCAGGGCAGCTACAAACTCACCGAGCGTCTCACGCTCAATTTCTCGACCAACACAGCCTACCTTGCCCAGCCTGACTTGGAAGTGGCCGGCACCAGCGCGAGAAACAATGGTGACTACATGTTTTCTTCCACGACCATTGCCGGGGCCTACCAGTGGTCTGAAAAATTCTCCACGGATACCAAATACAACTTCACGCCTTTTATCTATGTCGAAGACTCGCTCAACGATAGCCAAGGCCGTATCGAACAGATGGTTGGCCAATCTTTTCGCTGGTTAGTTCTTCCGAAATCCACAGCTGTTTTGGAGTATCGAGTCAACCCAGTTAATTATTACAGTGCTCCATTAGACAACTTTGGACAATTCTTTCTCGCTGGTATCGATCAAGTGTTCAGTCCCAGGTTCAAAGTTAACGCACGAGGCGGTGCCGAGTTGAGGTTCTACAGCTCTGATAACGAAAATCCAGATTATTTTGGACCTTATGCTGAGGCCAATGGTCTTTACGAATACCAGAAAAACTCCAGCATTGGTCTCAATCTTCGCTATGGTACGGAAGCTTCGGGGTTAAACGGCGCCGCTACCCGTGAAACCTTCCGCATCGGATTCAATGTCCTCCAAGGCATTACCCCAAAGCTGTCTTTCCAAGGTGGTCTAAATTACTTAAACAACTTCTATAACGAGTTCGACAAACAAGACCCGAATCCCGATTTCTACGAAAATATTATCGAATTCTCGCTCGGAGCGAATTTCAAGATCACGAAGAACCTCGTTCTTCAAGGAGGCTATACCTACACGGTTGATATGGCTCCCCAGTCTGAGCAGTTAAGCTACCAGCGCAATGTTGCGTTCGTTGGTTTGAATATGGATTTCTGATTTCGTCCTTCGAGCCGGTCTTTGCCCTGCAATGATCGGTTCTGTTCCTCCTAAGAAGTGCGATTTGATCAATCTTTCGCACCATGCTTGATTGGTATCCACTTTGATGAACAACGCAGACTCTAACGAAATCCAACTCCACCTCGTCGATTACTGGCGCGTTATCCGAATACGTTTGCCACTCATCGTTCTCGTATTCCTGCTTGTAGTTATTACAACTGGAGTTATAACCTATTTTCTTCCAAGGCAATACGAGTCCAGTGTAACGATGCAGATCAATCAGAACGACACCTACATGAAGTTGTTCGATGACCGCGGAGGCGGTAGAGGTTTTGATCCGCGCTTTATTACAACGCAGTTCGAGATCATTCAGCGAAAGGAAATTCTCTATCCAGTCATCGAAGCCCTCGGTCTCGAGCAAAAGTGGAAAAAACTCTACGGCATCGTTGGCAAGGAACAATCGGTGTTCCGACTTCGACGAATGATCGATATTCGTGAAATTCGAAACACGGAACTCATCCAAATCAGCGTTCTGGACCAAGATAAAAACGAAGCCTCGGAAATCGCCAACCGCATCGCCGAGGAATACCAGCGCCGCCGCATCGGAGAGCAGCAGGGCACGGTCAATAGATCACTCGTTCAACTGAAGGATGAAGTCGCCAAACAAAGCCGCCGAGTCGATGAACTCCGTGCAGAGGCGCAAAAAATCCGAATCGAAAATGAAATCCAAGACTTGAATCCCGATAGCGTCGTGGATCCCATGCAGGCCGCGAATGAGGTTCTCCTGTCAGTGGAGCAACAAGTTAGTACAGAGCGTCTAAGGGTTTCTTCGCTCCGGACTAAATACGAGCAAATTAGCAAGCTGACCGATGATCAGATCATGCGCAGTATCAGCACGCTGGATGTCCAAGATCCAACAATTATCCAGATGCTTCCGCAATACCAGGAAGTGGCATCGGAGGAGGCTCGCTTGCTCAATAGTGGATTGGGAAGCAACCACCCCACTGTGAAATCTATCCGAGCCAAGAAAGACGTCATGTCGAAACAACTGGCATCGCAGATCGCTTCTCTTCGCGCCAGCATGGAAGCAAATATTCGAATCGGCGAGGAGTCTATTAAGGAATTGGAGCAGAGGCTACTCGAATCCAAGGCAGCACAACAGACCTCGAAAACGCGTGCCTCGGGTTACTACGAAGCCAAGAATAATTACATCCAAGCGAAGAAAATCTTGGAGGCCGCCGAAATGCGACTTTCTACTGAAACGATGCAGCGCACCATGCCGCAGGATCCTGCTGTAATCTGGGAACGTGCAGAACCTGCAGATTTCCCTTCGCGCCCGCGAGTGCTACTCAATATGATATTGGGTATTGTTGTCGGGCTTGGCTTTGGAGTCGGTTTGGCATTTTTTATAGAATATCTTGACACAAGCGTAAAAACCTTGGAGGAAGTCGAAAGCTTGCTTAAAGTGCCTGTTCTTGCTGTGATACCAAAGAATATCAGTCTCCTTATCAAGGGAAGGGATGATAATCCGGATTCCGAGGCTTATCGTATCATGCGGACGAATATTGAATTCAACCGCAAATCACCCTCGGCGAGCTCTATCACCATGGTAAGCGGTGGTCCAGGAGAAGGCAAGTCAACTACGCTGAATAACTTGGCTTATACTTTCGCCAAAGGAGGCTATACAACATTATTGGTGGATGCCGATCTCCGCAGACCTTCTCAACATAGAATTTTTGGAGTTGAGAACACTATTGGCCTGAGTGATTACCTTACGAAGGATATTCAACTAGAAGATGTTGTACTGGAGACGAAGCTTAACAATCTCTATTTCATGCCAAGCGGTTTGCTTCCGAGCGACGCTGTCGGGATTTTAAATTCCCAAAGAATGTTGGACATGATTCAAGATGCAAAAAACCGTTTTGATGTGGTGTTCTTTGATTCGCCGCCGATTTTGGGGGTTAGCGATGCGTCTGTGTTATCAAGCGAGGTTGACCTGACGATTATGGTTGTTCAGCATCGTAGATTTCCTAAGAGCATGATCCAGCGAGTCAAGATGGCAATCGATAATGTTGGAGGCAAAACGCTTGGGGTTGTTCTTAATAACGTCGATGTTCGACACGGCCAATCATACGAATACTACACAAGCTACTACAATTATTATCACAAACCGGTGACATCGCCTCAAAAGAAGCCGACGGAATCAACTACTGTATTCGACGATCGCGTCAAGCCAAAGGACAAGTCCAGTGATTACTAAAAAATTTCTTTTAGCAATTTTATCAACTGTTGCATTTTTTTCTCAAAGCACTTTTGCGCAAGATGCCCTTCTGAGATCCGGGGATATCATAGAGTTGCGCCTTGGAGGAGTGCCTCCAGAGGAAGTGCAGCAGGTTTCAGGTCAATACACAATCGATGGAGATGGTTATGTCAATCTTCCACACGTTGGAAAGATACGTGCGGATCAAGCTACCCAATCCGCATTGCAGCAATCCATTGAGGCTGCTTATCGATCGCAACAGATTTACACGAATCCTTCCGTCACGCTGACCATACCAAACACAGCTCGTTTTGTTAACACCGGTGGCGAAGTCAAAGCGCCGCAACGTGTCCCATTTACGGCGGATCTCACCCTTCTTGGTGCGATAAGTGCTTCAGGCGGATTTACCGAGTTTGCTGATCAGAAGAAAGTCCGTCTTCTTCGCGATGGGAAGGTCACGATCGTGAATGTCAAGGACGTCCGAAAAGACCCCGAGAAGGATATTCGCCTCAAACCCGGTGACAGGATCGAAGTTCCTCAAAGTTTTTGGTAAGTCATTGGGTCGTTTTTAATGAACGATTTTGAAAACGAAGAGCTTCAGTGGTTTTGCATCAAATGCAAGCCTCGGCAGGAATCCACTGCCAAGCGCAGCATCCTGCGGGATATCGGCTCGGAGGTTTTTTGTCCCATGCTTCGTTTTGAGCGTGCGCGCCGCAGCGGTAGGGTGAGGGTCACGGAAGCGATGTTTCCGGGATATTTGTTTGCGCGATTCAACTACCGGAACCAGCATCGTCATGTGGCCGCTTGCCATGGCGTTTCCCACATCGTCAAGTTTGGAGGAATCGCCGCCGTTGTCGGGGATGATATTATTAAAGCTTTGCGCGAGGCGGTGGTGGATGAGGAGACGGTTGAAATCCGCACGCAGATCGAGGTGGGCACCGAGGTACAGGTTCTGAAGGGGGCTTTCAGTGGAATCAGGGCGCTTGTGACGCAGGTTCTTCCCGCCCAAGCGCGAGTGAAGGTGCTTCTTGAGCTGCTTGGCATGGAGCGGGAGGTCGAAATCGAGGAAAGTGGCGTTCTACCCCATATCGCCCATCCGCTCACCCCGAATTAATTCTTTTTCAAATTTTCAGGCCTTTGTCCTGTTGAAGGGGGGGGCAATCCCGGCTTGGCGGCGAGAGGCTTGGGGGGATTGATGGCTCTCACGTTTGACTTTGTGATGAGCGGAATTTTACGCAGGGCTTCGATCCGGACTTTTGCAAGCCCCCGCTCATAGGTTCCCAATTTTTTTGCGGCGGCCACGCTGAGGTCGATGATGCGACCTTTCACATATGGCCCGCGATTGTTGAT
>CAXNGJ010000034.1:0-7788 GCA_964201895.1 Terrimicrobiaceae bacterium | reverse complement strand
CGGGCGGGGATGATGCGGTCGGTGTCGAGGTCGTCGCCGGGCACATAGACGCCGCGTCCGCCGACTTGGGTGATTTTTTCGAGAGCCATAGTTTTTTAAAATGTGGAGTGTTTACTTGATGCCGAAGACTTCGCGGGCGTCGGAGATTTCTCCGGAGAGGGCGGCGGCGGCGACCATGAGGGGCGACATGAGGACGGTGCGTCCGGTCGGGCTGCCTTGGCGGCCTTTGAAGTTGCGGTTGCTGGAGCTGGCGCAGAGTTGTTCGCCCACGAGTTTGTCGGGGTTCATGCCGAGGCACATGGAGCATCCAGCCCCGCGCCATTCGAAGCCGGCTTCGCGGAAGATTTCCGCCAAGCCCATGCTCTCGGCGACGCTGGCCACGCCTTGCGAGCCGGGGACGACGATGGCTTTCACGCCTTTGTTGACCTTGCGGCCTTTGATATAGCGGGCGACTTCCTGGAGATCGCTCAGGCGGCCGTTTGTGCAGCTGCCGAGGAAGGCGACATCGACTTTCGTGCCTTTGATCGGATTGCCGGATTTGAGCAGCATGTGCGCGAGAGCTTCCTCGGCGGTGGAGCGGTCTTTCTCCGGAACCTCGTTCGGGAATGGCACTTTCTCATGAATGAAAATGGCCTGCCCGGGGTTGATGCCCCAAGTCACAGTTGGCGAGATGTCGGCGGCGTCGAAAGTTACAATATCGTCGTAATGGGCATCCGGGTCGGATGCGGTCGCCTTCCAGCGGGCGACGGCTGCATCCCAGTCAGCGCCTTTCGGCGAGTAGGGACGGCCTTTGAGATACTCGAAGGTGGTTTCGTCGGGGTTCACATAACCCACGCGCGCGCCACCTTCGATGGACATGTTGCAAACGGTCATACGCTCTTCTTGCGTGAAGGCGTCGAAGGTTGTGCCGCCGTATTCGTAGGCGTAGCCGAGACCGCCGTTCACCCCGAGTTTGCGGATGATGTGTAGGATGACATCCTTCGCATACACGCCGGGGCTGAGTTTTCCATTCACATTGATGCGGCGAACCTTCGGCTTGTGGAGCGCCATGGTCTGCGTGGCAAGGACATCGCGCACCTGGCTGGTGCCGATGCCCAAGGCAATCGCGCCGAAAGCGCCGTGGGTCGAGGTGTGCGAGTCACCGCAGGCGATCGTGGTGCCGGGCTGGGTGATGCCCTGCTCGGGACCAACGATGTGGACGATGCCCTGCTTGCCGGTGGGAAGATCGAAAAAAGTGATGCCATTTTCCGCGCAGTTCGAGCGCAGCGCCTTGATCATGGCATCCGCGAGGTCGTCGCTGAATGGCTCGGAGCGTTCATCCGTGGGTACGATGTGATCCACCGTGGCAAAGGTGCGCGAAGGGTAGAGAACTTTGAGATTCAAGTCGCGCAACATGCCGAAGGCCTGCGGGCTGGTGACCTCGTGAATGAGGTGGGTACCGATCAAGAGTTGTGTGGCTCCATTCGGAAGAGTGCGGACGGTGTGGGCGGCCCACACCTTGTCGAGTAACGTCTGGCTCATAGGTAAGAACGAGTGAGAATATCGGTTTGGCGGCTCCTTGCAAGACACGACACTTGCAAAAGCCAGGAAATTCGCAAGTATATCCCTTGCTCGCAGTCGTAACAATACCGCGAACACCTAAGCGGCCTTCCACTTTGGCCGCGCCATATCCGCTTCATGAAAAATATTCTCAGCAAAATTCGAGTCACCAATAGTCTTTTCCTCATCGGAACCTTCCTCGTCACCTGCACGGCCGTTCCTCTTTATATCTGGCAAAACGGCCTCAATTTCTTCCAAGTCGCGCTGTTCCTTTTCTTCACCTTTTCGACAGGCATGAGCATCACGCTCGGCTACCATCGCCTGTTCTCCCACCTTACCTTCCAAGCGAATCCGCTGGTGAAACTTTACACGCTGCTCTTCGGTGCGGCGGCATTTGAAGGTTCCGCGCTGGCTTGGTCGGCCGACCACCGCCGCCACCACAAATTCGTGGACCACGATGACGACCCCTATGACATCTCGCGCGGTCTTTTCCATGCCCACATCGGCTGGCTTCTCTTCCGTCGCGGGCCCGACACGCCTCTCACATGGGTGAGGGATTTGCAAAAAGACCGCCTCGCCTGGCTGCAACACGAATACTATGTGCCGATCGCCATTTTCATGAGCTTCGGCCTGCCTGCGATCATCGGATACATCTATGGCGGCGCCAATGCTGCACTCGGCGCGTTCCTGCTCTCCGGCTTCGCCCGCGTCGTGCTCGTGCACCACTCAACCTTCTGCATCAACTCGCTCTGCCACTGGATCGGCGACCGTCCGTATTCGAGCCACTGCTCGGCACGCGACAGCTTCCTCATGGCGGTCTTCACCTTCGGCGAGGGCTACCACAACTTCCACCACGAGTTCCAGTATGACTACCGAAATGGCGTCAAACCTTGGCAATACGATCCCACCAAGTGGGCGATCTGGATTCTCAACAAACTCGGCCTGGTCAGCAACCTCCGCACCGTGCCGGAGGAAAAAATCCTCAAAGCGCAAATCGCCGAGCATGACCGCCTGCTGGAGGCGAAACTTCTTGCCCAGCCCACCCCGATCTCCGACTCGATCCACGCCATGGTCCAAAGTGCCCGCACCCGCATGGATGAAGCCCTCCTCCGCTGGGAGGAACTGCTCGTCGAATACCGCGCCGCCGCTGCAGGAAAAACCGAAATCTCCCGCCGAGAAATGGCCGAACTCCGCAAGAGCCTGCAAAAAGCGGGGGATCAATTCCGCCAATCCCTGCGCGATTGGAAAAATACCTGGCAAAGCCTGCCTGCGGCTTGCTGAGGGGGGGGGAAGTTTTAAGTTTGTAAGTCTTAGGTTTTAAGTTCGCGCAGCAGCGCGTAACTCTGGGAGGGTCAGCGTCCTCGCCTGACCCAAATTTCATTCACAGACAGCGATTTGTGGACGGGATAACCGTCTTTTCAAGGTGGCAACAGCAGGCGATGCAAAGAGCGTTCACCGCGCTTTGCGGGTTAGCCGGCCTTTACTATGAAGCGCTCGGCGCTCTCTTCAGCTCTTAGGGAGCGGCTTGCCGCAGAGGGCGGCGAAGGCGTTTCGCTGAGCGGGAGTGAGGAGGGCTTTCATTTCCTCGGCTTGCCGCAGGCGGTAGTCGCGCAAAATATCGACCCGGTTTTTGTGGGAGACGGCGCCGGATCCATGGGAACGGTTGATTTCGCCAACAAATTCCAGTCCCCGGATGCGCAGGGCTTCGATGGAAGCTCTTTGCTGGTGTGTGAGGTGGAGTTGTTTTTGAATCTGCGGGGAGACGAGCATGCTGTAGCTGAGAATCTGGTTTTGAATCTCGCTGAAGCGTGCGAACTGGCGCGGCGTGAGGAGTGCGAGCGCTCTGGCATTGTTGTCGTCGATGAGTGCAAAGAGCTGCTGGTCCGGCGTGAGGCCGGTGGAGCCAATAGAAGGCGACTTCAAGAGAGCTTGGGAGCGGGACTTCAACTCGCGCCGCAGGCTGTAGATTTGTGTGATTTGGGCGGGGCTCAGGCCGAGATCCGAGCGGACGCCGGGGATTTCCATGAGCAGGGTCACCGAGCCCGGAAAATCGGTCGCACGGGTGGTCGCATGCAGCGGGGCTGAGATGGCAAGGGCGAGACCGATGATCGCGAGCAGGGTTTTTTTGAGCATGGAAGATTAGAAGCTTTTCGCGATGATTTGTTCGAGCTGAACGATATCGACGGCAAATTTCCGGATGCCTTCGGCAAGCTTGTCGGTGGCCATGGCGTCTTCGTTGAGCATCCAGCGGAAGGTTTTTTCATCCATCGCGATTTTCTCAACGCTGTCGGCTGCGGAAGCGGAAGCGTCGAGCTTGCGGGTTACGGCATCCGAGGAATCTTTGAGTTCCTTGAGGAGCTCGGGAGCGATCGTGAGGAGGTCGCAGCCGGCGAGCTCGCGGATCTGGCTGGTGTTCCGGAAGCTGGCCCCCATGACTTGGGTTTGGTAGCCGAACTTTTTGTAATAGGTGAAAATTTTCTGCACGGATTCCACGCCGGGGTCTTCAGCGCCGACATATTCCTTGCCGGTTTTTGCCTTGTAGTAGTCGTAGATGCGGCCAACGAAAGGCGAGATGAGGCGGACACCCGCATCGGCGCAGGCGATGGCCTGAGGAAGCGAGAAAAGAAGGGTGAGATTGCAGTTGATGCCTTCCTTTTGGCAGATGGCGGCAGCTTGAGCGCCCTCCCAGGTCGAGGCGATCTTGATCAGCACGCGCTCGCGGGGTGTGCCGAGCTTCTCGTAGAGACCGATGAGATAGCGGGCCTTCTCGACGGTGGCCTCGACATCGAAGGAGAGACGGGCATCGACCTCGGTGGAAACTCGGCCTGGAACGATGGAGAGAATCTCGCGTCCGAAGGCGATGAGCAGATCGTCGATGACTTTGCGGTGGAGTGTGGAGCCACTGAGCGATGTGCTGCGGTTGTCAGCAATGGCTTTTTCCAAGAGAGGCTTGTATTCCGCCTGTTGGACGGCCTTGAAAATGAGCGTGGGGTTGGTGGTGGCATCCTGCGGCTCGTAGGCGCGGATGCTTTCGAAGTCTCCCGTGTCGGCGACGACGGTGGTGAATTGCTTGAGTTGGTCGAGTGCGTTGGATTGGCTCATGGTTTAAAACTAAATGTACTTTGTGGAAGTGGATGCCCGATTGCAATCGGTAAATCAGCGTGATGACTGTACGGTTACAGCCTGAAAAACGCCTCGGCGGTCCGTGTGGTGGCAGCGGCGATCGCTTCGAGGGTGGCACCGCGCACTTCGGCGATTTTTTCGGCAACAAGCTGCGTGTGGGCGGGTTCGCAGCGCTTGCCGCGATGAGGCGCCGGGGCCAAGTAGGGACAGTCGGTTTCCACCATGAAGGCGTCCGGAGGAATGGCGGCGACAACATCCCGCACGAGCGCCGCATTTTTGAATGTGACGATGCCTGTGAAGGAAACAAGGTGGCCGAGTGCGAGGATTTCCCTCGCCTGATCCGGCGTGTTGCCAAAGCAATGGAACACACCGCGAAGCCGACCGGTGTAGTCTTTTAAAATATCCAAGGTGTCATCCCAGGCATCGCGCTGGTGGATGACCACGTTCAGTCCGAATTCCGTAGCGAGATCGAGTTGCGCGGTGAAAGCCTCCGCCTGCGCGGCTTTGTAGGCGCCATCCATGATCGCCGCCTGGGTGTCATCCGCTGTTTCCGCCTGCAGGGCGCTGATGCCTGCCGCCGAGGCAAGTTTCTCAGAGGGGAGGCGGTGGTAGTCCATACCGGTCTCGCCAATAGCTGCGACTTTCGGGTGGGATGCGAGAGCGCGGATGCCTTCGAGCCAGCCTTCCGATTCCTCATCGACGTGGGTGGGATGCAGGCCCACGACCGCGTGCACGCAGTCGAACCTCTCCGCAAGCGCGACCGCCCGGCGGCTGCTTTCCAGTCCCGTTCCGATGCTGATGATCCGCTGCACGCCAGCCTTGTGGGCGGCGGCGATGACCTCCTCGAGGTCGTTTTCAAAGTCCGGATAATCGAGGTGGGCGTGTGTGTCTATGAGCATGGAATGATCGTTCGGTGAAGAGGTGGAGTGGTTCAAGGGTAAAAGGCGTCGGCTCTCAGTCAGGCTTGAGTCCGTTTCGCAAGCCATGCGGTGATGTCGGAAACCACAAGATCGCGGTCCCAGTCGTGCCAAAGCAGATGGTAGGCCTCCGGATAGTGCCGCAACGATTTGTCCGGCGACGGGATTTTTTCAAACCACGAGTCGATTTGCGTGGGTTTGACAAAGCAGTCATTACCCGCCGCAAGAACCAGTGTCGGCGCATGGATGCCCGCCGCCAGCGAAGCGCTGTCTTGAATCAGATCCCCCAGCTCGACCAGAAAGCGCAGGCTGAAGCCGCTGATATGGTGCGGTTTTTCACTGAGGGAGTCCTGATACGCGCGGTCCCTTGTCAGCGGCGGGGCGATGGATTTTCCATTCACAAACCGGCTTGGCGTCAGCCTGAAGCCTGGAGCAACTGTTGCCACGCCCCGTAAAATCCATCGTAAATATCCAGGCACCGACCGCCGCAAGCCAACGACCGGAACGGATAAAATCACACCATCCACCGCATGGCGGGAATCACCGCTTTTTCTCGACCACCCCGCGTAGCCTGCGGCCAGGAGCGAGCCCATGCTTTCGCCCATGAGAAAAACCGGCAGTCCCTCGTGGGACATTCGCAGGGCGGCAACGAAGGCCGCTATATCGAGCATCTGCTTTTCAAACTCCAGCGCCGCCCCGCGTCGTCCAGCGATGTGGTCACTGCCTTGCCCGCGCAGATCGAGCGCGTGAAACGCATAGCCGGGAATCCGCACGGGAAGGGGGTGGAATTGCTCTCCGGAGCCATTCATTCCATGGACGCAAGCAACCACCGCGCGGCACTCCGCGCTCGGCCAGGAGTGCGCGGTGCGCAGCTCCCTGTCATGTGTGGTCCAGGAAAATCTCATTGCCAATTCAGCAGTCGGTTATAAATCCGGAGACATGATCCGCCTTGCAGCCCTTGTTTTTCTACTCCAGACGTTTTCCGCATTTGCGACTCAACTTGATCTCGCTGTTATCCAATTTCCAGAAGTAAAAACCGCCGCTGAACTCAATGCCGCTCTCGCAGGTCTGAACCTTGCCGAAATCACGAATGCCGACCGCACCCTCACCAACGTGCCGTATCTCAAGGGCGGCACGGTGCTTTTCACCCAGTCCCTTCCATCCACCGCCTCGCTCAATTCCGCCACACGCCTCGGGAACTCCCGTGCGGAGGTGACAGGCGCCTTTAAGAATAACTCACTACATGTCGAAATCCGCCTCTCGGAAGGCGTCGATGCCGGTCTCCGACGATTCTCCAGCCGCATCTACAGCGGCTCGGCCCCCCTCTCGACCGGAGCGCCACAGGTTCTCGCCGTCCGCACCATCACGGGAAAAACCAATTCTGTGAGCAAAGAAAAAGCCGTGGTCAAAGAAACCGTAACCTGCCATGTGATCCTCGCCCAATTGCGGTGAAGCGCATCAAAACCAGCGCTTGCGCTTGAAGAATACCAGCATCCCGCCCGAGATCATCGCGCACAATCCCCAAAAGAATACATAGCCGAAGGGCCAGGAAAGCTCGGGCATGTTCGCTGGAAACTCGGTCTTGAAATTCATCCCGTAGACGCCAGCCAGAAATGTCAGAGGGATGAATAAAACCGAAACAATGGTCAGCACGCGGATGATTTCATTTGTCCGGAATCCCACGCTCGAGAGGTAAAGATCCATAAGACCCGCGCTGAGATCGCGATAGCTCTCGATAATGTCGATGATCTGCGTGACATGGTCGTAGCAGTCGCGCACATACACCTGTGTCGCCCGTGAAACGAGCCCGGAATCGTCGCGCATGAGGGTGCTGAAGATTTCCCGGTGCGGCCAGGCCGCTCGGCGCAGCGCCAGAAGAAGCCGCTTCGCCTCGTAAAGCTTCCTCAGACTGCTCCGCACCGGCTTTTCCAGCAACTCCTCCTCGACCTCCTCGATGCTGTCGCCGACGGATTCCAGAACGGGAAAAATTTGATCCACCGTTGCATCCAGGAGCGCGTAGGCGAGGTAGTCGGGCTTCATGCTGCGCGCATAGCCACGGCCTGATTTCAAGCGGGTCCGCACCGATTCGAACACATCATGCCCCGCGTCCTCCTGGATCGTGATCAAAAACGAGTCTCCCAGAAACAAGCTCACCTGCTCGAAGCACAACTCATCGCCTTCCTGAAAATAAATCATCTCGCTCACGATG
>CAXNGJ010000033.1:0-7846 GCA_964201895.1 Terrimicrobiaceae bacterium | reverse complement strand
AGGGATGGTGCGGAGTTGGCATCGTTTTTGTTGTCTTGGTGAATCTTTATTTCAAGTTATTGTCTCACGAAGTATACAAAATACAAGTTCATCTTGGAAAACGCCGCCGGAGTGCCACGCGCCCCCAACCTTTGGAGGGCCCTGCTCCGTCAGGGCCCAAATACCAACCACGGTCCGCTCGGAACCACTACCAGACACCCGTCGCCGTCCTCAAAAGGGCACGGCCGTCTCGGCCGTGAGAGATACCCGCGTGGCAACCTGATCGATGACAAGCCACGCCACCCGCCAGCACGGTCGAGACGACCATGCCCCTCTCATTCGCGCTCCGCACGGCCTTGTGCGAACCGGGTTCCGGGATTTACAGGCGCCTTGGCACCGTGCTAAATCTCCCCGCATGAACACTCTCCTTTCCACGATCCGCCAAGCTGCTGCTGATGGGAAACTTCTTTCCG
Source organism: Terrimicrobiaceae bacterium (assembly GCA_964201895.1). Lineage (GTDB taxonomy): Bacteria > Verrucomicrobiota > Verrucomicrobiia > Chthoniobacterales > Terrimicrobiaceae > UBA967. The sequence goes on along the minus strand of CAXNGJ010000033.1, from coordinate 7,394 downwards.
AGTCGGCAAAAAACATGGAGAGCCTGCTTTCGAAAAGTGCCTCTCCGGTTGATCAGGCCTCGGTGGCAGAGCTGGTGGCTGCCGGCAATTGGGGTGAGTTGGACAACCGCTTTTTTCGCACGCTGGCGTTTGGAACGGGCGGGTTGCGCGGCAAGACGATTGGTGCAGTGGTGACCACGGTCGAGCAGGGAAATCCGCAGCCGCTCGGGCGTCCAGAGTTCGCCTGCGTGGGCACGAATGCGATGAACACCTACAACATCAGCCGCGCGACTCAGGGGCTTGTGCACTATGTGAAGGAGTATTTCTCCCAGAGCGGCCGCGCGGGAAAACCTGCCGTTTGTCTTTGCCATGACACGCGGTTTTTTTCGCGCGAGTTCGCGGAGTTGGCTGCAAAAATCATCACCGATCTGGGCTGCAACGCCTACCTTTTCGAGGGACCCCGTTCCACGCCGGAGTTGTCCTTTGCCGTCCGCCACGTGAAGGCCCAGGCGGGCATCAACCTCACTGCGAGCCACAATCCGCCGGAATACAACGGCTACAAAGTTTACTTCGAAGACGGCTGTCAGGTCACCGAGCCGCACGCCTCGGCGATCATCGACCGCGTCAATGCCGTGGAGTCCGAAAGCTTCACGCCGGTGGCGGAGAGCGAGCGTGGACGCGTCATTCCGATGGGCGTGGACATCGACGAGGCCTACATGGAGCGGTTGGCCACTCTCCCGATCGATCCTGAGCTGATCCGCCGCGAGAACTCCCTCCAGATCGTCTACACCCCGCTGCACGGCGTTGGCGCGGTCATCATCAAACCCATGCTGAAGCGGCTGGGATTTCAATGCGACGGCGTGGCCGAGCAGGAAATTCCCGATGGACGCTTCCCGACGGTGAAGTCGCCAAATCCTGAAAATGCCGAGGCGCTCTCGATGGCCATCGCGCAGGCTGACCGCACCGGCGCGGACCTCGTCATCGCCACCGACCCGGATGACGACCGCATGGGTATTGCCGCGCGGGATGCGGAAGGGAAAATGCATCTCATCACCGGCAACCAGATCGGCTCGATCCTCGCTTGGTATCGGGCGACACGGTTTTTTGAATTCGGAATCCTCAATGACTCCAACCGCTCGCGTGGCGTGATCATCAAGACATTCGTCACCACCGATCTTCAGAAGGCGATTGCCGAAAAATTCGGCCTCCGCTGCGTGGAGACGCTCACCGGTTTCAAATATATCGGCGAGAAGCTCGGCAAATACGAGGCGGCCATTCCAGCCGGTCTGCGTCCGGATTACACCGCTCTCTCCGAGGAGGAGACGCGCCGCCTGCGCCTCGAGCATTCGAGCTTCTATGTTTTCGGAGGCGAGGAGAGCTACGGCTACAGCGCATCGGATTTCGTGAGGGACAAGGATGGCAACTCCGCTGCCGTCCTCATCGCCGAGGCCGCCGCCTTTGCGAAATCCCAGGGCCTCACACTCGTCGGCCTGCTGGACCGCATCTTCGCCGAGTATGGCGTCTATCTCGAGCGCGGGGAATCGCTGACGATGGATGGCGCCGAAGGCGCGGCCCAAATCAAAAAGCTCGTCGCCTCCTACGCCGCGAACCCGCCCGTCGAGATCGACGGCGCCAAGGTCACTGGCATCCTGAATTTCGCCACCGATACGATCCACGATATCGAAGGCGACCGCATCCCTGCCGAGGCCATGCTCATGATCACGCTCGCCGACCGCCGCCGCGTGGCGGTGCGTCCCTCGGGCACCGAGCCAAAGATCAAATACTACATGTTCGCCGCACAGATTCCCGAAGCTGGAAAATCGTTCACTGCCGCCGAAGTCGCCGCCGCGCGCGAATCCGTCACGGCCTCGCTCGCCAGCCTCTGGAAAAACCTCGCCACCGACGCCAAAGCGCGTTTGGGGTGATCGCATCCTCAGAGCCAAAGCAACCTATGAAAAATCCTGATGTCCGTTGGTTGCAGCGTTTCCAGAATTTGGACGGGCACTGGTGGAGCTGGATCGAGGGATGCCACGCGGGCGCCCTTTGCGGCGGGCTTGATAGAGAATGGAGACTTGTGGATGCGAATGATCGCAAGCCGCAATCAAATGACACACACCTACAATGAGGAAACGGTGGAGGAAATCTGCTCCGCTATTGTGAATGAGTATGCGGGGGCTTTTGCGGACTTGCGCCAACGACCGGCGAACTTGCGGGAGCAGGCGATATGAACGAGGCGGTGCCGCCACGCGTCGCGGCTGAAATCCGCTCGATCCTCGCACGGCATCCACAAGTCTATCGTGCTGTATTGTTCGGGGCGCGGGCCAAAGGAAATTTCTGGGAGGGATCGGACATCGACCTGGCTTTGGAAGGCGAAGAGCTCCAAAACGCGGATGTGGCCACCATGCGTGGGGAGCTGGATGACGCTCCGATTCCTCAAAAGGTGGATCTCCTGTTGAAAAAAGCGATTTGCCATGAGCCTCTGCTGGACCACATCCAGAGGGTTGGTGTGGTTTTTTATGAAAGGGAAACGGGGCAGGCTTGATTAGGAATTCCGCCGCACCCAACAAGCCGCCGACTCATGAAGATTCAAAAAAACATCCGGCTCTTGGAAAGCCGGAATTTTTTGTAGACAGTCAAAACGCATTTTTGATAAGCAAGTCGCGTTAGCTTTTTCCTGAAGTTCCATTCGTTTTCTCCTCACCCCCACCTCCCCTCCAATCATTCAGCATGAATACAAATACAATCAACCTCACGGCCCTCGATTATTCGATTCTTGGAATTTATATTCTCGTAGTGATCGGCATCGGCTTTGTCCTCAAGCGCCACATGAAAAGCGCTTCGGACTTCCTGCTGTCTCGGGGCACGATTCCTGTGTGGGTGACCGGGCTGGCCTTCCTGTCGGCAAACCTCGGCGCGCAGGAGGTCATTGGCATGGCTGCCTCCGGAGCGAAATACGGGCTCATGACCTCGCAGTTTTATTGGTTGGGGGCGATTCCGGCCATGATCTTTCTGGCGGTATTCATGATGCCGTTCTACTACGGCTCACGCGCCCGCTCGGTGCCGGAGTATTTGGCGCTTCGCTTTGATGAAAAAACGCGTGGGCTGAATGCGGCCGCATTCGCGGTGATGACCGTGGCCTCCTCCGGCGCATCGCTGCACGCGCTGGCGGCCCTCCTGCATTTGCTCCTCGGCTGGAATTACAATGTCTCGCTCATTGCGACTTCCATCGTCGTTCTGGCTTATGTGTTGAAGGGGGGTCTTTCTTCAGCCATTTACACGGAAGTTCTTCAATTTTTCCTGATCGTTTTGGGATTTGCACCGCTTGTCATCATCGGCCTGAACGACCTCGGAGGATGGTCGGGCATGATGTCCAAGTTGCCTGAAACCTACGCGCACTCTTGGAAATATGTGGACACCACAAACAATCCGATGGGTGTCGAGTGGTTTGCGCTCGTCTTCGGCCTCGGGTTTGTCCTCTCATTCGGCTACTGGTGCACCGATTTCCTTGTCATTCAGCGCGCCATGGCGGCGAAAAACATGGGGGATGCCCGCCGCACGCCGATCATCGCAGCTGTGCCGAAAATGCTTTTCCCATTTATCGTTATCGTTCCCGGAATGATAGCGCTCGCTCTGATGGAAAAAGCCGGTTCCGGCTACACGATTCCTAATGGCGTCACAGGCGAGACGGACTACAACCTCGTCATCCCCTCGCTCATTGCCCACTACCTGCCGACCGGGCTTCTTGGCCTGGCAATGACGGCCCTCATGGCCTCGTTCATGTCCGGTATGGCCGGCAACGTCACCGCTTTCAATACCGTCTGGACCTACGATATTTACCAATCCTACATCGCCTCGGGAAAATCCGACTCGCATTACATGTGGATGGCCAAATTCGCCACAGTCGGGGGTATCATCATCTCGATCGGCTTCGCGTATGTGGCGAAGAATGTGGATAACATCATGGACTTCCTGCAGTTGGTCTTCGGTTTTGTGAATGCCCCAGTCTTCGCGACCTTCTTGCTCGGCATGTTCTGGAAACGGGCCACCGGCCACGGCGCCTTCTTCGGCCTGCTCTGCGGAACCATGGCCGCCATCATCTTCCATGGCATCAGCTCACCGATGCCGCTCACGGCGGGCGAGACCGTGCCATGGATCAAAGGAGCCTGGCTTGGTGCCCATATCACCTACACCTCCAGCATGGCGCAAAACTTCTGGCTTGCGATCGTAGCGTGGAGTGTTTGCTTCGTAATGACCATTGTTATTTCGCTGTTCACAAAGCGCATACGGACCGACGAGGAGCTCAAGGGCCTCGTTTACACCCTCACACCAAAAATCAAAGAAGCCAACGAACCCGTCTGGGTGCGTCCCGCCTTCCTCGGCGTCATTGTGCTCGCCGCGGCTGTCATCTTAAACATCATCTTCTGGTAAACTTAAAAACCCTCACACTATGGACTTCGACCTACGCTTTCCCATCGGCATCCTCTTCACAGCCTACGGCGCCATTCTCACCGTTTTCGGCGCCGTCAGCAACGGCTCGGAAATCTACAAAAAATCCCTCGGAGACAACATCAACCTCCAATGGGGCATTCTGCTCCTGGTTTTCGGCGTATTCATGTTAACCCTCGCCATCCGCGCCCGCCGCAAAAAACCATAAACTCGGGTAGCGCGCCCGCAGTCGTTCGAAAGATCGTCAAAAAGCGACCGCTATGATTATGAGCTGGCAACCGTCGGCCTACCCATGAAGCCGATGAGGAGGCGTGTGAGAACGACGTCCTCCGCGCCTTGGCTGGTGATGAGTTGGAAGTTGGCATCGGCGCAGCCGTGGAAGGCGCGCTGGAGCTCTTCAAGCGAGTAGTGTACGGAGTGTTTGGCAGCGATGCCGAGGCCATAGGCGTTGAGGGTGCCGTCCTTCTTGCGAGGGAGAAAATCCGTTTCCTCGGGCGGGAGTTTGGCCAGTGTGCCGCCGAAATAATTCGCCTCGGCGGGCGGGCGGAGCTTGTGGCGGATGAGCAGGCTTTTTGCGAGGAGGAGATTTCGGACGGTCGGGACGATGGAGGCCAGCAGGATGCCAACGCCTCTTTCTCCTTGGTAGAAAAGTTGCTCGAGTGTTTCAAGGGCCAGCGGGAGATTGCGGGCGGAGATGGCATTGCCTATGTCGAAGACGCCGCTCTCGCGGGTCGCAGGCACGAGGTCGCGCACATCACGCTCGCCAACAGGATGGCCTGGCCCGAAGGCCGTCTCGATTTTGTCGAGTTCGCTGTGGAGTTGCGCGGAATCGAGCCCCACCCTCGCGGCAAGCACCTCGATGGCATCCGGCGAAATTTTCAACCCGCGCGCCCGAACTTGCTGCATCGTCCAGTTGATAATTTCCTCCTCGCCCGCACCGAATCCCAGCGAGGGTTTGTCGTGGAGGACCGTGCTACCTGCTTTGGAAAGGCGTTTATAGGCCGCGCGGCGCTTGTCCGCGCCCGGCGCGCTCAGCAAAAAGGCAACCCCGTCGGGGAGGCCTTCATCCAGCAGGTCGCAAAGCTGCTCGACGACCGTGATGACATTATCAGAGCGCCCCGCCACGCTGTCGGCCAGGAAGGCTGCACTCTTTAGCCACACAAGTTTCGTGCCGCCCAAAAAGGGCAGCGTGGCGAGGGACTGCATCGCCTCGCGCGTGCGAGCGATGGCGGCATCCACCGTCTCCACCGCTCCGTCGATGATCTCCAAGCCAAACGCATCGGCACCGGGAGCAAGCTTGGCGGCGAGTTCGGAGGCGGCTTTCTTAACAGCGGCATCGTCCGAACCGCTGATAAAGTGAATCGCTGATGAGGTTTTTTTTGCGGCCATTGGGATGCGAGGAATCTTGGCGTCAGGCGTGCTGGATTGCAAAATTTCTTCGTCATCCGCCTTCTGTCAGACGTAACATAAGCGCCTCACTGTTTCGCCATGTCTCACATCAAGCTCTTCATTCCAGGTCCGATCGAAGTTTCCGAAAAAACCTTCCGCGCCATGTGCACGCCGATGATCGGCCACCGCGGCTCGGAGTTCAAAAAACTCTATGGGGGCATCCAACCCCGCTTGCAGACTCTCTTCGGCACCCGGCGCCCTGTCTTTCTTTCCACTTCCTCCGCTTGGGGCGTCATGGAGGGCGCAATCCGGAATCTCACGACAAAAAAAGTCCTCAACGGAATGTGCGGTGCGTTTTCCGACAAGTGGTTTGATGTCAGTAAGCGCTGCGGCAAAGAAGCAGCGGCTCTCCAAGTCGAGTGGGGTGAGTCCATCGAACCGGACATGATCCGCGCCAAACTCTCCGAGGGCGGATTCGATACATTCACACTCATCCACAACGAAACCTCCTGCGGCGTGCGAAATGCGCTTACTGAGATTGCAGCGGTGCTGCGCGAGTTCCCGGAGGTGATGTTCATTGTCGACAGCGTCTCGTCTTTTTCCACGCAGCCGATCCCGATGGATGAACTCGGCATCGACGTGCTGCTCACCGGCAGCCAGAAGGCGCTGGCCATGCCGCCCGGCCTGGCGCTCTTTGCCGTCTCCGAGCGTGCGATGAAACGCGCCGAGTCGATCAAGGACCGTGGATACTATTTCGACTTCGTGGAATTCGCCAAAAACCAAGAGCAGGACATGACACCCAGCACGCCAGCGATTTCGCTCATCTATGCGCTCGAGTCGAAGCTGGATGATATTTTCAGCGAAGGCATCGAGGCCCGCCACGCACGCCACGCCGCGCTCAACGCCCAGGTTCATGAGTGGGTGAAGGCTCGCGGCTTCGAATTTTTTGCCCCCGAAGGCCGCCGCTCGCTCTCGCTCACCTGTGTGAAGAACAATCGCGACATCGATGTCGCGTCCTGGATCAAGCGCCTCCGCGAGAAGCACCGCTTCGTCATCGATGGCGGCTACGGCAAGCTCAAAGGAAAAACCTTTCGCATTTCCAACATGGGCGACGAAACCAGCGAATCGATCGCAACCTTACTCGCGGCGTTGGACGACACGCTGGAGTAGCTTTTCAGGCGCCAGCCGTATTTCGCTGCTGTGGATTCGATCACCCAAGCCGCCCTTGGTGCCGCAGTCGCCCAGGCCGGCATGGGAAGGCGCCTCGGCAACAAGGCTATCGTGTGGGGTGTTGCGCTCGGAACCCTTCCCGATCTCGACGTCGTCATTAACCCTTGGCTCGATCATATCCAGCAGCTCGAGTGGCATCGTGGATGGTCACATGCGTTTTTGGTCATAGCCATCGCCTCGCCATTTTTCGGCGCGTTGATCGCGCGTCTCCATAAGGGAGGCGTCACCACCCTCAGAGCGGCGCTCACCGTTTTCGCAATTTTTTTCACCCATGTGCTGATTGATGTTTTCACCATCTACGGAACGATGGTCTTCAAGCCATTTAGCGATTTCCGCGCGGGCTGGAACAA
>CAXNGJ010000032.1:0-7868 GCA_964201895.1 Terrimicrobiaceae bacterium | reverse complement strand
CGTGGCTTCGGCTACCGATAAAACCTCCATCCCCGACTTGCGCCGCAACATTTCCCCACTTGGAATGCATCCCATGCTCAACGAAGCTGTCCAGCGCACTGCCGATTCGCTTAAAACCAAGGAATCCACCGCACAGGAAACCAAACCGGATGCTCACTGAAAAATCCACCGACCCCATCGGAGTCTTCGATTCCGGCATCGGTGGCCTGACCGTCGCCGCTGCGCTGCAGAACCTCCTGCCTTCGGAAAATATTTTCTACCTCGGTGACACAGCCCGCGTCCCCTATGGTGGGAAAAGCCGCCGCACCGTCGAGCGCTACAGCATCGAGATCAGCGGACTCCTCCTAGCCGAGCGCGCAAAAATCATCGTCGTCGCCTGCAACACCGCATCCGCGCTCGCCGTTCCCCGCATGAAGGAAATGTTCAAAGTTCCAGTGCAAGGAGTCGTCGCCCCTGGAGCTGCCGCAGCAGTGGCCTCCACAAAAAACAAAACCGTCGGAGTCATCGGCACCCGCGCCACCATTGCCAGTGGCGCTTACGAACACGCCATCCACTCGCTCGACGCCGATATCCGGGTCATTAGCGTAGCCTGTCCCTTGCTTGTCCCACTGATCGAGGAAGGCATGTTCGAGGACAAGGTGACCGACCTCATGCTATCCCGCTACCTCGCCCCGCTCCTCTCCGCAGGTATAGACACACTCGTCCTGGGCTGCACCCACTACCCGCTCCTGCGCGAAGCCATCGCCCGCACCTCGGGCCCCGCCGTAACACTGGTGGACTCGGCCGAAAACTGCGCCCTCGCCGTTAAAGCCCTTCTCGAAAAAAACACCCTCAACGCACCGCCTGAACGCCTCGGCAAACTCGATGTCGCCCTCACTGATGCCACTGAGCGCTTCCTCCGAACCGCCGCCAAAGCCCTCAACCTCGAAATCGGCGATGTCAGCCTCCGCTCGGTTCAAAACATTGAGAAATCCTGAACACCTGCCCACCCGAATCGACTCTCGACCGCGCGAAGCGGGGTTATTTGGTGTTTTTTTGGAAGTCTAAGACGGCTGCGACGACTTGTTCCATGGGTATTTCCTCCATGCAACGGAAGTCGATGGGGCACTCACGGAGGAAGCAGGGACTGCATTCGACTTTTTGGCGGATGACCTTGCTGCGCGGGTTTCTGGGACCGGTGAGGATGGGCTCTGTGGAGCCAAAAATGGCAACGAGCGGTGTACCGATGAAGTCGGCGAGGTGCATGGTGCCGGTGTCATTGGTCAGGAGACCGCTCAACTTGGAGAGCAGATCCATCAGTTCACTGAGCGTGGTTTTTCCAGTCAGGTCGGTGACATTTGAAAGGCCGTTTGATATCTCTCGGGCGATTGCGGAATCCGCCGCTGTGCCAAGGATGACCCAGTTGCAGTCAACCTGTTCGTTGACCTGCTGGACGAGCATGCGGAACTTGTAGGCCGGCCAGCGCTTGGCGGAACCGTATTCCGCACCAGGGCAGATGCCAATGACGCGTTCCTTGGCGGCCGGCTTCCAGAGGGAAACAGCGGTCGGCATGGCTTCCGCTCCACAACGGGAGGCGATGTGCCAATAGCGGTCGGCATGGTGGAGCGGCGCGGTGCTGCTTTTTTTACGTGGAGTGATGATCTGGTCGAGAAATGCCGAGCGCGAGTGTCCGGCGTAGCCAACGCGGCGCCGGATACCGGCGAGCCAGACTTCGAGGGCTGAGCGCAGGGAATTTGGAAGGAGGATGGCAGCTTCGAACTGACCTCTGAGTTTTCCTGCGGTAGCAAAAATCGACTCACCGGGCTCTATGGCGATGACCTCGTCCACATCCCCCACCCGCTGCCAGAGACCTGCGAGCTTTTGCGGACAGAGCACAGCCACGCGGGCATCGGGGCGGCCGAGCTTGAAGGCTCGAACCGTGGGAATGGCCATCACGGCATCGCCCAGCCAGTTTGGAGAGCGAACGACGATGCGGAATGGTGCGGGATCGGATTCGTTGGCAGGTTGGTAAATGCCCCTCTTGGCTTCGTTGATGAGAAAGTTTGGCAACGGGGTCTTCCAGCGGTTGTGAACCCAGAACCAGTCAGTCGGTGAGACACGAATTTGTTTTTCGAGGGCTTTGTTGATGTCCAGAGTCAGTTGCTCGGGGTTTTCAGCTGACCATGGGACTTCTGGACTGAGAACGACGCGCCACCGTGCGAATCCGGTTGTGTAGATGGCGGCTGGAATCACCGCGGCATTCGTGCGGATGGCCAGCGTAGCAGAAAGCGGAGATGTCGAGCAAAGGCGATTAAAAAAAGGCGTCCAGACACCGCTGTTTCCAGCGTGTTGATCCACAAGCACTCCGAGAATGCCCGGCTCACGCAGTAGAGCCAGCGCGCCTTGGAAGCCTGCCTTACGGTCAAATGTCTGAACCCCCAACCTGCGGCGGTCGCTATTTACAAGATCATCGACCAGTTTGTTGTGGAGGGCTTGATAGATCGTGCCAAAGTGCGCCTCGGGAACTTGGAAAACCAACTGGGCGTAGAGTTCCCAGTTGCCGATGTGATTGATCGCAAGAAGCACAGCGCGACCCTTGGCGATGTTTTGCCGGATGGCGTCGAGATTTTCGATATGAGCAATGCGCTCGATCTCCTGCTGGGAGAGGGTTGGGATTTTTATGGCGCTCGCAACATTGGCTCCCAGAGTGGTGAAGTGCTTGAATGTGAGCATGCGTATGGCCGAGGGCGACATTTCCCCACTGAATGCCACGCTCAGATTTTCCCTTGCGAGACGGCGGTAGCCGGGCAGGATGAGCCACAGCAATGCGCCCACCGCTTGTCCGAAAATGAAACATACAGAAAGCGGCAGGAGTCGGATAAACCCGAGGGCGAGCAATGCGAAAATGTAAACCAGACGATCTGCCATGACGGAAACTTTATCTAACGGGAATCCCACGCTGACGGAAACCAATTCCATTCAACCGGGAGGCATCGTGGGCATACTCGGAGGCGGGCAACTTGGCCGCATGCTGGCGATCGCAGCCCGCCGCATGGGCTACCGCGTTCACGCCTACGAACCGCAACCCGACTGCCCAGCGGGACAGATCTGCGATGTCGAAGTCAATGCTCCTTACACAGATTCCGCCTCGCTGCGGGCTTTTGCCCAGGGAGTGGATGTCATTTCCTTTGAATTTGAAAACATTCCCTGTTCGGCGGTTGAGGCTGTGGCATCGCTACAGCCAGTGAGGCCTCGCGGCGAGGTGCTGCACATCTGCCAAAACCGGGAGCGGGAAAAAACCTTCCTTCAAGCGAACGGCTTCCCTTGCGCCCCTTTCCGCGTTGTGGATTCCCCATCCAGTCTGCGCGAGGCACTGGCTGAAATCGGCATGCCTGCTGTTCTCAAGACGGCGGATTTTGGTTACGATGGAAAAGGGCAGATCAAACTCACAGCCGAAGTCGATGCGGAGGCAATTTGGAAACAGTTCGGAGCACCACGTGGGGTTCTTGAAAAATGGATCACCTTCCAAGCAGAGCTTTCTGTGATCTGCGCACGGGGATTGGATGGCACGATCGCGGCGTTTCCAGCATCGGAGAACATTCATACCAACCACATTCTCGACCTCTCGATCGTCCCTGCCCGCTTCTCGCCAGCGATTCTTGAGAATGCCGAAAGCCTCGCATCGGAGATCACACGCAGGCTTGATGTGGTCGGCCTCCTCGCCGTGGAGTTCTTTTTAACATCCAACGGCGAACTACTGGTGAATGAACTCGCTCCCCGCCCTCACAACTCGGGACACTTCACTTTCGACGCCTGCGTGACCAGCCAGTTTGAGCAGCAACTGCGAGCTGTGTGCGGACTACCACTCGGATCTCCCGAGCTCCTGAGACCAGTGGTGATGTGGAACATCCTTGGCGATCTTTGGAAAAAGGGCACGCCGGATTGGAGCAACGTGCTTAAAAATCCCAATGCAAAGCTCCACCTCTATGGAAAATCCGAAGCGCGCCCGGGTCGAAAAATGGGCCATGTGTGCCTCATGGCCGAAACAGTCGAGGAGGCCTTGGCGGGAATCAAAAATCTGCAAGCCGAATTAAGCGTGACGGTCTAAATCTCACGAGGGAATCCCGATTTTTTCGAGTAGACGGGAGATATTCACATGGGCGGCCACCAGGTCCTGAATACTCTCGATCTTACCCGTATCGCCCGGTTGGATTTTGATAGTCAGAGAAAGAATGCGGAGGGCGATCAAGTAGCTGTCCTCGGGCGAGAAAACAACTGGTAGATTTGTTTTTTCAAGCATTTCCAGTAATGCGCGGTGTGGTTTGAGTCCGTCGGAGAGGATCAGGCCGCTCAACCTTCTTTCACTGGACTCCGATGCCTCCGAAATGGCGGCGAGAACGATATCCTCTCGATCACCTGGAACGACGAGCAATGTGCCTATGGAGAGCTTGCGGCGAATGTTAGCCGAACTCACCGCACCGATGACGACATCCGCCGCATAATTTCGTGAGAATTGGGCATTGCAAAAAAACTTGCCATGAATCTTCTCGGAGATTTGCTGAAGCGAGGGTTCAGTCAGTTTTTTCTGAACCGGCATGACGCCGAGCAACTCCAAGCCAAGGCGCTCGAATCCGCGGCGGGCGAAATCGGCTGTCTGCTCCATTTTTTCAGAGCGAACCTTGTTCATCACAACGCCGACAACCTCCACTCCTTCACGGTCGAAGAGGGCTTTGTTGAGAGCTCCTTCATCAATCGGCAGTCCAATTCCACCAGGCACAACGAGCAAAACTTTGCTACCAAGAATTCGCGCCACTGTGGCGTTGGAGAGATCGAATACAGACCCAACTCCGGCATGGCCGCTGCCTTCGATGATGGCAAAGTCCTTCTCCCAACTGGCCCGGTCAAATGAATGCTGGATTCGCCTCACGAGTGTGTCGTGGTTTGCCTCATTGATGTATCGGCGGGTAAAATCCGGCTCGACCGTAATCGGGCTCATGTCCTCAATAGGCACGAGGGGCTCATACACCGTTTTCATGAGCACGCTATCCTCATCGATCCGGCGTCCATCAACCTCTGTGAAACGCTGGCCAACGGGCTTTATGTAGCCGATGCGCGGGAACTGTTGTCTCAAAGCGGCATAGAGGCCGAGAGATGTTGTCGTCTTGCCCGTATCCTGCTCCGTGGCAGCAATAAAAATGCGCGGCGTGACCGTATTTACCGTATCAATCAGCGTCCTCATCAGGGGGGTAAAGCTTGCGATATTCGATGGCTTGCAGAGCGACAATCGCAGCCATGCTGAGAATATCCTCGACTGAGGCTCCCCGAGGGAGGTCGGCGGCTGGGCGGGTGAATCCCATGAGAATCTGCCCGTAGGTGTTGGAGTCCGCAAAAAGGCGCGTGAGTTTGATGGCAATATTGCCGCTGTTGAGGTCGGGGAAGATCAGGACATTCGCCCTGCCTCCCACTTGGCTTTCTCCAATCTTGATTTCGGCAAGGGCCGGCTCGAGGGCGGCATCTGCCTGCATTTCGCCATCAATCGTCATATCGGCCCCAGCTTTCTCGGCGATGTGTCGGGCGAGGGTGACAGCTCCTGCGACTTTTTCGGTGGATACCGTGCGGGCGCTGCCTTTGGTGGAAAAGCTCAACAGAGCAACACTCGGGCGGTGTCCGAAGACCTGCCGGGCCAACAAACCGGCCTGAACAGAGATGGTTGCAAGCTGCGACATCGTGGGGTCTGGAACCACGCCCGTGTCGGCGAAAAACAGAACACCATCTTCGCCGTAAGGACGGTTGAGGAGTTCGACAATCGTGCAGGATGAAATCACATCCGCGAACGGCAGCGGCTTGACCAGATGCAGCATCGGCCGCAGCAAAGCACCGCCCGATGCGCTGGCTCCGCCAACAAGGGCGTCCGCCAAACCGTATTGGACCATCATGGCCGCAAAATAGTTTGGCCGCACCATGACCGCACGGCTATCGGTCATCTCGACCTTGCGGTAGCGCCCGATTCGCTCCAACCTCCGGCAGAACACGGGAAGCTCGGAGGATTTTTCGGGATTGATGATCGCCACATGGTCGAGGCTGATGGATTCCCTCTGCGCGATTTCCTGAATCAGTTCGCGCCGTCCCAACAGGATCGGTATGCCGAGTTGACTCTGGTAAAAAAGCTCCGCCGCCTTTATCACACGAGGCAGCTCGCCGTCCGGAAAAACAACCCTCTTGGGATGTTTCCTAACCTTTTCAAAAATTGATTCAATGAAGCTCATACCCTCTACGATAGATTCCAAACTGACGAAGAATGACGGTCGAGACAAGGAGAACATCCACCCGCTTGGCATCCTGAGGGTGCGCGGGCGGACCGTAGAGATGCACCGCAGGCCGCTCATCATGGGTATCCTCAACATCAACGACGATTCGTTTTCCTCGGATGGTAAAATTGACACCGACTGGGCGCTCTGCCGCGCCATGGAGATGCTCGCAGAGGGCGCAGACATCATCGATGTAGGGGGCGAAAGCGCCCGGACGAACCGCGAGGCAATCACCGAGGAGGAAGAAATCCGGCGCGTCAGTCCGTTTCTGGAGGGCTTCCAACAGATCATGAAAAAGGCTGTTCCACGCGATGAGGATCAGCTTTTTCCGCCACTCCTTTCTCTGAACACCTGGCGCCCCAGGGTCATCGAGGGGGCTTTGGAAGCGGGCTTCGACATTCTGAACGACATGAGCGCCCTCCCCGACGCAACGAATGCGCGCCTCTGCGCCAGAATTGGGGCGGCGTTCTTAATCATGCATTCATGCGGGGAGCCGAAGATGCGACACACGCATGTGACCTACCCAGATATCATCAGCGAGCTGCTGGAGTTTTTTGAGGAAAAAACTTCTCTGGCCATCGAAGCAGGCATTCCCCGCGAGTCGTTGATCCTCGATCCCGGGATCGATTTTGCAAAACAGGCGCACGACAACCTCCGCATCTACCGCGAACTCGGCAAGCTCACCGCACAGGGATTTCCCGTGCTTTTGCCTGTGTCCCGCAAAAGCGTCATCGGGCGTGTGCTGGGAATTGAAAAACCGGCCGACCGCGATGCGGGAACGATTGCTTGTATCGTGGCGGGCATGCTTCGCGGCGCGTCCATTTTCCGCGTGCACAATGTCTCTGCGGCATGGTTCGCGATTCGCGCTGTGGAGGCCTTGAGGTGAGGAGTGCCGTTCTGCTGTGCCTGAGGATTGCGCTGGCGGGGCTGTTTTTTTATGCCGGCGCGGTGAAGGCTGGAGCGAGCCAGGAGTTTGCCATTGCGCTTCTGCCATTCACATTTGTTCCTCCGGAGTGGACGATTCCACTCGCGCTGGCTCTGGCCTGCATGGAAATCCTCGCCGCGATTCTATTACTCCTGCCGCGCGCCTTTCCTCTCGGGGCAGCCTTGGTCTGCGCCTTGTGTCTTCTTTTCATTGGCGTTCTCTCTTGGGCTTTGTGGAACGGCATTATTGTAAGCTGCGGTTGCTTTGGAGGGGATGAATCGCCATCCGCCTGGAAAATGTTTCTGGCGATCGGGCGCGATATCATTCTGCTGGGCGCGGCGACCATTCTTTTACTTCCCCGAATTGGGAAGAACACCTGAGCATCCCTCCGCTTGCTTGAGAGCGGGCGAATGTTAGTTTCCAACTGTGAAAAAGTCCGCCATCCCTGTGCAGATTCGCGCGCTCATTCCCACAAATGCGGGAACCGCCGTGTTTCTGGGAAATGATGAAAAAATCTTCACCATCTACATCGACCAAGCGATTGGTACAGCGATCAGCCTCTATCTGAACAGCGTCGAAAAGGAGCGACCGCTCACGCACGATCTTCTAGCCAATGTCCTCACCTCGCTCGGAGCCAAGGTCGAAAGGGTTGTCAT
>CAXNGJ010000031.1:0-7890 GCA_964201895.1 Terrimicrobiaceae bacterium | reverse complement strand
AGGCTGGCGGGGTCCGGTGGATAGAAGAGATTTTTTTTGCGGGCGGCTTGCTGGAGTTTTCCTGTGATGACCCCCGGCTCGACCACGGCTACGAAATCACGCGTGTTGATCTCAATAATCCGGTTCATGCGATCCATGCAAAGCACGATGCCGCCTTGCACCGGGGTGCAGCCGCCGACATACCCATAGCCGGCACCGCGCGGTGTGACCGGTATGCCCGCACGATAAGCCTCACGGAGAACGAATGCCGTCTCCTCGGTATTGGCAGGAAAAACCACAGCGGCTGGCATGCCCTTGGCGAACCATTTGTCGGAGGCATAGACCGACGGAGCATCATCCAGCACACTGTCGGCGCCGAGTTTTTTGCGCAGTTTCTGAAGAAGTGCGGCGTTCATGGCTGGCGGTTCGTTTGAAAAAAATGCCAAGACTCGGCCACACCCTCGGCGGCTGGTTTCGAGGCCAGATGGCCGCCAGCTTTTTCAACAATCGCACGCACCTCGGGAATCGCATTCGAGGGGCAACAGGGATGCGCGGCATAGCGGCCATCGAGCATCGGGATGTCATTGAAATGGTCCCCTGCCGCGAGGACATCGCTCGCGGAAATCTGCAGAATCCGGCAAAGCTCCCCGAGGGCCGAGCCCTTGTGGTAGTCGCTATGGGCAAACCGCAGGTAGATCGTATTCCTCTGATAGGAAAACTCCGGCAGCTTGAGGCGCTCGGTTTCCAGAAATGCGACAAAATCATGCATCACTTGCTCATCGGAGGTGATCACCCCAGCCAGCTGTCCATTCTCCTCTGAGAGTTTGATACCTGGATGCCCTTCGGCGAGCAGACGGATGCGGTCAAAAATATGCACGGACCGCGCGAAGAGGTCACCATGACGCTTATAGCATGTCTCGTTCCACCCATGCTCAGGAACCCAGCGCCCATCCGGAGTCCGGTGAAAAATTTCCCTCTCGTTCGTAAGCAGGAAATCCGGGTGCACGGGCGGCTGGAATTTTTCCACACCCTCGATGGCGTGCCAGAGGCTGCGACCGGTATTCACCGCCCAGAGACCGCCGGATTTTTTATGCTCTACGAGCACGGCGGCGAAGTCTGGCGCACACAGCCCGTCGGAGAAGTGGCTGATCAGCGTTCCATCAAAATCTGTGCTCAAAAGCCTGAAGTGCGACATGGCCTCCCACTAAACACTCCTCCGACCACGGCCGCAATTTTTCTGTGTGCGGAATGCGGGATTTGTTACCATGGACTCATGAAATCCGCATACGAACTCGCGATGAGCCGACTCGAAAAATCCTCCCCAGGCGTGCAACTCACCCTCGACCAAAAGCAGCAAATCGCCGAGGTCGACAGCGCGATCAACGCCAAGATCGCTGAGAAAAAAATCTTCCTCGAAGATCAAATTGCCAAAGCCCCCTATCAGGAACGCGCCGCCCTCGAGCGGCAGCTCGTTTCCGAAATCGCCCGCCTTGAAGAAAAGCGCGAACGAGATAAAGAAAAAATCCGAACCCCTGCGGCGGATTGAGCAGCCTAAAAATAAATATTGACCTTTCTGTCGTTTTTTTTACAAATGCCCATCAGCACTGCTAGTGAAAACCTGCAGTGCTGATCAAAACAACACACTATGAAAAAACTAACACTCGCACTTCTCACAGTTGCCGTCTCAGTCACAGGCGCCTTCGCAGGCACCTCGGCCAAGACCTTCAAACAAACAGTAGCTCCAGCTCCGGAATGCAAATTCCGCGACCAGGAACTCCAAGTCGACGCATTCGCCGCCGGCGCCTTCTACAACCAAGGCCGTCCAGGCTGGGGTGGTGGACTCGGAGTCAACTACTTCTTCACCAAATTCATCGGTCTCGGTGTCGAACAAGACGTCCTCGGCCGTGAAAAAGTCGGTGGAGGCTCCAACACTGAGTGGGCTACCTCTGGTAACCTCTTCCTCCGCTATCCGATCTGCTCGATCAACCTCGCTCCTTACGCCCTCGTTGGCGGTGGTGCGGCTTACGGCACTGGCCGTGGCCACGGTTTCGGCAATGTTGGTGGTGGTCTTGAATACCGCCTCACCGACAACATCGGTCTTTTCTCCGATGCTCGTTGGGTCTATTCCTCCGAAGAGCCTAAGAGCGCCGTACTCGGCCGCGCTGGTCTTCGCTTCGCGTTCTAATCCAACCCGTAGCTTAACTTAAACCAAGAAGCCGACTCGCAAGAGTCGGCTTCTTTTTTTGTTGGGAAATGGGCGTCCGCCGCATGGGGTGAACACCCCGCTTGACCCAAAGCAATTGCTCTTGAATCCATTCTCTGTGTCCTCTGTGGTTAAATCTGCTGAGTTCGAGATCAAGCCCGGAGTCGGACAATCAGATCGCCCGTGTCCACTGCCTCACCGGCTTGGGCGAGGATTTCATCGATCACGCTATCCGCTGGAGCATAGAGGGTTGTTTGCATTTTCATGGCCTCAAGGGTGAGAATCTTATCGCCTTTTGCGACTTTTGCCCCGACGCCGACGGAGAGCGAGCTGACCATGCCGGGAATTGGTGCACCGACTTCGTTGGGTTTCGCCGCGTCGGCTTTGGGTCTGGAAACGGATTTCGTCTGAAGCGAGCGATCAAGCGTGGTCGCCTCGCGGGGCATGCCATTGAACTCAAAGGAAACAACGCGACGCCCGTCCTTTGCCGGCGCGCCGACATTGATCAACTTGACGAACAAAGTTTTGCCCTGCTCGATATCGACCGCTATTTCCTCCCCCGGCTTCAAACCATAGAAAAACGCGGGCGTCGGCAGCTTGCTGACATCGCCATACTCGCGCTCGAATTTCGAAAAGTCCGCGAAGACATCCGGATACATAAGATGGCTGTAAAGGTCATCGTCGCTCGCCTCGCGCTTGAGCTTGGAGGTAAGTTCGGCGCGAACTTCTGCCAGATCGACTTTCGGCGCACGGACCTTGGCGGGCTTGGATTTTCCAAGAACGACTTCCACGAGTTTTTTAGGCCATCCGCCCATTGGTTCGCCAAGTCCCCCTGCGAGCATGTCTTTCACCGACTCGGGAAACGTCGTTCCGGGTTCGAGGTTCAGAACATCCGCCGGACGGATGCCACGAGTAAATAGGAAGAGCGCCATGTCACCGACAACCTTGCTGGAAGGCGTTACTTTCACGATGTCGCCGAAGAGTTCATTCACTTCGGCATAGCAGCGGGCGATCTCCGGCCAGCGGCTGAAGAGGCCCATGCTGGCGGCCTGTTCCTTGAGGTTGGTGAATTGCCCGCCGGGCATTTCGTGTAGATAAACCTCTGCGCTGCCTGTTCTCGGCGAGGTGTCAAACGGCGCGTAAAAGGCGCGAACTTGCTCCCAGTAGTCGGCGAATTCGTTCAGGGCATCCAAGTCCAGACCCGGATCGCGCGGCGTGTGGCGCAAGGCAGCGACGAGGCTGTTGAGGTTCGGCTGCGAGGTCGAGCCGGACATCGAGGAAATCGCGGCATCCACCACATCGACCCCCGCCTCGGCGGCCATGAGGATCGAAGCCGCGTTCACGCCGCTGGTGTCGTGGGTGTGGAAATGCACTGGCATTCCGACCTCTTCGCGGAGGGCTTTGATGAGTGTCCGCACCGCAAAGGGGCGGCAGAGCCCGGCCATGTCCTTCACCGCCAGCATGTGCGCCCCCATTTTTTCCAACTCCTTGGCAAGGCCGATGTAGTATTTGAGCGAATACTTCGTGCGAGCCGGATCGAGGATATCGCCCGTGTAGCAGAGTGTGCCTTCGCAAATGCCCTTGGTTTTGCGCACGGCTTCCATCGCGGCTTTCATATTCGGCAGGTCGTTCAGCGAATCGAAAATGCGGAAGATATCCATGCCGCACTCGGCGGCGTGTTGGATGAAGCCGGCGACGACATTCGGCGGGTAGTTCGAATAGCCGACCGCATTCGAGCCACGCAGGAGCATCTGGAAGCAGATATTGGGAATCCGCTCGCGCAAGTCGCGCAGACGGTCCCACGGATCCTCGTGCAGGAAGCGCATCGAGGCGTCGAAGGTCGCGCCGCCCCACATTTCTAAGCTGAAAAGCTCAGAAGCCCGGCGCGCGACGGAATCCGCCACGGCCGCCATGTCGTAGGTGCGCACGCGCGTGGCGAGGAGCGATTGATGCGCATCCCGGAAGGTCGTGTCCGTAAAAAGCAGTCGCTTCTGGCGGCGCGTCCACTCGGCGAATTTCTCGGGTCCGAGCTCAAGCAAAAGCTGGCGCGTGCCTTCAGGCGGCACCTGTTTGCCGTCGTAGGATGGTCGTCGCGCGGCCTCCAGAGGCGCAGAAACCTGGTGCCCCTTGGCCTGGGGATTTCCATTTACGATCACATCCGCGAGGAAGGAAAGCAGACGCGAGGCGCGGTCGCGGCGGGGTTTGAAATCAAAGAGCGACGGCGTGGTGTCGATGAGCGTGGTCGTGGCCGCGCCAGACTGGAACGCCTCGTTCTGAATGACATTTTCCAGAAACGGAATGTTCGTCTTCACCCCGCGAATGCGGAATTCGCGCAGCGCGCGGAGCATGCGCTGGAGAGCCATCGGGAATGTCTGCCCGGAGGTCGTGATTTTTGTGAGAAGCGAGTCGTAGAAGGGTGTGATGACGCTACCCGTCGTGCCCATGCCGGAGTCGAGGCGAACTCCGAATCCGGCCGCACTGCGGTAGGTGATGATTTTGCCGTAATTCGGCGTGAATTTATTCGCCGGATCCTCGGTGGTCACGCGGCATTGGACGGCATAGCCGTTACAGGGAATGTCCGGCTGCAGCGGCAGTGCCAACTCGGGGCCGTGCAGCGAGGCTCCGGCCGCGACGAGGATCTGAGAGCGCACGAGATCGATGCCGGTGATTTGCTCGGTCACCGTGTGCTCGACCTGGATGCGGGGGTTCATCTCAATGAAGAACCACTCTTTTTTATCTACATCGTAGAGAAACTCGATCGTGCCGGCATTGTTGTAGCCAACGCCCTGAGCCAAGCGCACAGCGGCATCGCAGAGGTCGCGCCGAACGCCCTCGTCGAGAGCCACAGAGGGCGCGATCTCGATAACCTTCTGGTGGCGCCGCTGCACCGAGCAGTCGCGCTCGTGGAGATGCAGCACATTTCCGTGGCGATCGCCCAGAATCTGCACCTCAATATGCTTCGCCCGTGGAATGTATTTTTCGAGGAAGACAGCGGAATTTCCAAACGCCCGCCCGGCCTCGCCCTGGGCTTCATCCAGCAGGTCGACCAAATCTTCGCCACGCGTCACCACCCGCATCCCACGCCCGCCACCGCCAAAGGCCGCTTTGATGATCAATGGAAAACCCATCCCCTTCGCGATACGCAGTGCCTCGGCGCGGTCGCTCACCGGATCTTCCGTGCCCGGCAGCGTCGGCACATTCAGCTTCTGCGCCAGTGCCCGCGCGGCGGTCTTATCGCCCATCGTGTCGAGCAACTCCGAGTCCGGTCCCACAAAAGTGATCCCCGCCTCCACACAGGCCCGCGCAAAAGCCGCATTCTCCGATAAAAATCCATAGCCCGGATGAATCATGTCCACCCCGTGTTCACGCGCCAGGCTGATGATGCCATCGATATCCAGATACGCGCCCACCGGTCCCTTGCCCTCGCCCACCACATAGGCCTCGTCGGCTTTGAAGCGGTGCATCGTGTAGCGATCCTCCTGCGCGTAGATGGCCACCGTGCGCATGCCCAGCTCGGTCGCGGCACGGAAAACGCGGATCGCGATTTCGCTGCGGTTCGCAGCAAGGAGTTTCTTGCCAGCGACCGACACGGCTTGGATGGAAGGAGAGGAAGACTGCGAGGAGGAGGATTTCATAAGATGAAGATCGAGTCTGGACTTATAAAACCCGCGCTCGCCATTGGCAATCTTTCGAAAAACCCACGCCGCTGCGCGCAAACGAACCACGCAGCCGATTGACAACATCCATGTGGCAACTAATGTTATTCCATGATCGCGCAATCCAAAGTTCGTAAAATCGGCAATTCCCTCGGCATCGTCCTCCCCAAAGAAGCCCTCCAACAACTCAAAGCCGAGGAGGGCACCATTCTCTATTTCACGGAATCCCCCGAATGCTCTCTCCGTGTCACCCCCGAGCGCCCAGGCTTTGAGGACAAAATGGAAATCGCGGAAAGCCTCATGCAGCGCTATCGCAACGCTCTTCGGGAACTCGCCAAATGAACGAACCCATCTGGATCACGCGCGAGGATTGCCTCGCGTATCATGAGAGCCTTCTCGAAAGATTCGGCGGTTTATCGGGCATCAGGGATGAATCCTTGCTCGATTCGGCTCTCAATAGGCCCAAGCACCTCTTTGCCTACGGAAAGCCAAGTATTTTTCAGATGGCCGCCTCCTACGCTCACGGCATCGTCAAAAACCATCCTTTCCTCGATGGAAACAAACGCGCCGGTTTCATCGCCGCCGCGCTTTTCATCGAAACAAACGGACACCGATTCCAAGCCCCCGAAGAAGAAGCCGTCCTCGAAACCCTCGCCCTCGCAGCCGGAGAAACCTCCGAGGAAGCCTACGCAGCCTGGCTGGAACGCACCTCCGTGCCGGCAAATTGACGCGCCGTCCATGTCTGGAAAAGAAGTGGGCCCGCCGCGGTATTTTTACTTGCCATCCGCCACCGCAGGATCAAAAGGGACGCCACACTGCCGGGAAAGAACTTTTCGATCTGTCGGAATATCTCTTTCAGGCCCTGGTGACGACCTAGATGTTTCCCTATGAGCAAGATGGCTTTTTTCGCAAAGCACATGAAATATTTTGCCTTGTAAAACGGGAATCCATTCCTTATTTACAAGGCAAATGATAAAACGCCACCTTGCGACAGTCTTGAGGACACGGGTTTTACAAACGCCTGTGGTAGCGTTGCTGGGTTCGAGACAAGTGGGCAAGACGACACTGGCTGGGAGTCTGGAGATGGGAAAGCCGATTCATTATCTCGATCTGGAGCGCCCGTCCGACATCGCCAAACTGGCGGACCCGGAACTTTATCTTGGCAAGTTTGCAGACCATCTGGTCATCCTTGATGAGATTCAACGGTTGCCGGGCTTGTTTCCAGTGCTTCGAAGCCTGGTGGATGAGAGGCGTCGCTCTGGCGAAGCCTTCGGGCAATTTCTGATTCTCGGGTCAGCATCGCCAGAACTTCTCCGACAAAGTTCCGAGACGCTTGCCGGTCGACTCAGCTATCTGGAGCTTTGTCCGTTCAATCTCACGGAACTTAAAACTCGAGACAAGGAGATGGATCGCCACTGGTTTCGCGGCGGCTATCCCGACAGCTTTCTGGCTGCAGACAATGCCGCCTCCCGCCAGTGGTGTGAGGATTTTATCATCAGCTATGTCGAGCGATATCTGCCTCAACTCGGCATCACCGCAGCTCCTTTGCTGTTGCGTCGTTTGTGCTCCATGGTGGCTCATCAGCAGGGAGCCACATTGAATTTGAGCCGAATGGCCGGTTCTTTGGGAATCGATGGCAAAACCGTTCGCCACTACCTCGATTTGCTCGAAGGGCTCTATCTTGTTCGCAGCATTCCGGCGTGGAGCAGAAATGCAGGAAAGCGGCTTGTCAAATCGCCCAAGGTCTACTGGCGAGACAGCGGTCTCCTTCACTCCCTGGCCGGAATGGATGATCTGGAACATTTGCTCGGCCATCCTCTCTGCGGCCATTCTTGGGAAGGTTACTGCTTGGAGCAGATGATACCCTTGCTCCCCCAAGGCACCAACTTCACCCACTACCGCACTCAAGCCGGAGCCGAAATCGATTTGGTTCTCGAAACTTCGTCGGGTGAGGTCATCGCCATCGAGATCAAACGCACGCTATCTCCGAAGCTCAGCCCCGCTTTTCTTGAGAGCACCAGGACATTGCAGGCAACGCGGGGTTACTTCCTC
>CAXNGJ010000030.1:0-7911 GCA_964201895.1 Terrimicrobiaceae bacterium | reverse complement strand
ATACTCACTTTCGCATGCCGTCGGCAACTCGTGCAGATGCCATATTTGCGCGGCAAAATGAAAACAGACGCCAGTTCGATAAAAGGCGGTTGGCCGTTTGAAGTCAGGCGACGCCACGAAAATCGAGGGTGGGGCCAGAAAATAATACGGGGCAACGCGTCCTCGCTGGCTGAAAATTTTTTTTCAAAAAAATGTTGCGTCAATTGAAAAATCTTGTTTCTTTTACTAACTACTCTCCGTATATCCTAGTGTAACCCTTCCTGAAATTTCCCCCACGCTCCCCCAAAACCCACCAAAATTTTTTTGACTTTCCCCGTTGTCAGTCAACCCGCAGCAAAAAAAACAAAAAAATGAGCATAAAACCCCGTAGAATAATATCAAAAGCATCCTTATTAGGATTGATGGCGTTGGCGCTTCCTTCTGATGTCTTTGCCGCTTCAAGCGGAGACCTGAAGGCTGACGACCTCGTTGGCGTGTCATTCTGGATGATTTCCATGGCCCTCGTGGCAGCAACTGCGTTTTTCTTCTTAGAAATCCAGCGCGTTTCTGCGAAGTGGAAAACATCTTTGACAGTATCAGGACTCGTGACACTCGTGGCAGCGTCGCACTACTTCTACATGCGCGATGTGTGGGTGAGCACAGGTGATAGTCCCACAGTCTTCCGTTACATTGACTGGATTATTACTGTTCCATTGCTGATGGTTGAGTTCTACCTCATCCTTTCAGCCATCACCAAAGTCCCAAGTGGAGTTTTTTGGAGATTGATGATTGGCACGCTCGTGATGCTGATTGGCGGTTACCTCGGCGAGGCCGGGAAGATCAATGTGTGGCTCGGCTTCATCATTGGAATGCTTGGCTGGTTTTTCATCCTCTGGGAAATCTTCGCTGGCGAGGCCGGTAAAATCAACGCGGCCTCCGCGCCTCCATCGGTGCAAGTGGCTTTCAACCTCATGCGCTGGATCGTGGTGGTGGGCTGGGCCATTTATCCCATCGGATATTTCCTCGGCTACCTCACAGGCGCTTCGCCGAAAGACAGCATGGTGTTGCTGAATGTGACCTACAACTTGGCCGATGTGGTCAATAAAATCGCATTCGGCGTGATCATATGGACGGCTGCAGTCAGCGAAACAGACAAGCAAGCGGCCAAGGCTAGCTAACGCTTCCTTTGTAACCTTCAATCGCTCTGGAAGAGCCTTATCTTCCAGAGCGTGTTAATTTGACTTTCGGATTCCGCGTCGAGGCTCTTGCGTCTCCATCAGCCGCAAGAGCCTCTTGCGCAGATTTGAGTGGTTTTTATGATGACCTCAAACTCAGTTGCTCCAATGGCAGTGCCTGAATCCCCGAGGGACTTTTTAGCCGATTTGAACGGGTTGATGTTGGTGCTCGTGCGGGGTGATGAGAGCGAGGCGGACAGCGCGGTCGGCCCCATTGCCGCAGCATCCGGGGTTCTCTCCTCGGGCGGTCACCGAGTCAGGGCTCGCTTGGCTTTTCATGCAGGAGTCGCGCTTGGCTTGGACTCCCGCGATGCGATGGCTATTTCCGCCGCAGCCGAGTTGTTGCACAATGCCTCTTTAGTCCACGACGACCTTCACGACCGAGAAAAAATCCGGCGAGGACAACCGGCTGTCTGGGCCACCTGCGGAGACGAGGTGGCTGTCTGCACCGGCGATTTGCTTTTGTCCGCTGCCTATGCAGCGCTTTCAGGTCTCAAGAGTTTTCGACTTCTACCAGAACTCCTAGCCTTGGTTCATCGACGCACGCTGCGGGTGATTTGCGGGCAATGCAGCGAACTTTCCATGCGAGGTCGACAGGTGGCCAGCATGGCCTTTTATGAGAAAATGGCTCTCGCGAAGTCCGGTGCCTTGCTGAGTCTCCCACTGGAGATGGCATTCTTGCTCGCCGACAAAAAAGCGTGGCTCGGCGAGGTGCGGGAAGCCGCCGAGGGCTTCGGCTTGAGCTATCAAATCATGGATGATATCGCGGATGTCGAGAGTGACGCTGCAGGCGACTGCGGTCCCCGGGCCGTGAATGCGATTCTCGTTCTGCAAGCTGCCGGGCATGGATCAAATTCCCGGACCGTCGCCCGCGAAATGGCTCTGCGACGGCTCGAGAATACGATTGAAATCGCCGAGCGCTTGCCAAATGGATCCGGCCTTTTTTTAAAGGATCTTGCTCTGGCGCTTTGCCAACGCTTCTAAAAGATTCACTCCCATGAACGCCCTCGTCATAGGAGCCGGCTTCGGGGGAATCGCCTCTGCCCTGCGTCTTCGAGCCAAAGGATATCAGGTCACGCTTGTTGATCGATGCCCAGCCTTGGGCGGCCGGGGCCAGGTTTTTGAAAAAGGGGGCTTCCGCCACGACGCCGGCCCGACAGTCATCACTGCACCGTTTTTGTTTGAGGAGCTATTCGCCCTCTTTGGCGAGCGTTTCTCCAACCATGTCAATCTCGTCCCGCTGAAGCCTTGGTATCGCTTTCATTTTGCCGATGGCGATCACTTCGACTATGGAGGCACTCTGGACGAAACACTCGAGGAGATCGCCCGCATCGAACCGCGTGACTGCGATGGCTATCGGGCTCTCCTCGCCCATTCCCGGCGGATTTACGATATCGGTTTTACCAGACTTTCCGCACAACCATTTGATTCCTTCCTGACCATGATGCGCCAAGTTCCTGCGCTCATCGGCCTGCGAAATTACGAAACGGTTTGGCAAATGGTATCGCGTCATCTCAAGAGCGAAAAGCTTAGGCAGGCGTTCTCCATCCAACCTCTGCTGGTTGGAGGGAATCCCTTCGACACGACGAGCATCTACGGCCTGATCCACTACCTGGAGCGTGCGCACGGCGTGCACTTCGCCATGGGCGGCACGGGAGCCATCACGCAGGCCTTTGGAAGTCTCATGGAGCGGCAGGGAATCGAGATCAAACTCAACACAACCGTTCGCGCGGTTCACATCAAAAACGGAGTCGCCAAGGGGGCGGTTCTTGCCGATGGAGAGGTTCTTCGCGCGGATGTGGTTGTCGCGAATGCCGATGCCGCGCATCTCTACAGCCACATGGTTCCACCTGCGGATCAGGCTGTCTCCTCGCGCCTGAAGCTCGCTGCCGCCCATTACTCGATGGGGCTTTTCGTTCTCTACTTTGGAACGAAACGAACATATCCCGATGTGGCCCATCACACGATCTGGATGGGTCCCCGCTACCGCGAACTCCTCGAGGACATCTTCCACCACAAGAAACTGGCTGAGGATTTTTCGCTCTACCTGCATCGGCCAACGGCCACGGACTCGTCATTTGCGCCCGCAGGGTGCGATAGTTTCTATGTGCTGTGTCCAGTCCCCAACCTCCAGGCCCGCATTGATTGGGAAGTCGAGGGCCCGCGCCTTCGAGACCGCATCATTGCCGCACTTGATCGCACAATTCTTCCAGACCTCTCCTCATGCATCACGGAAGATTTTTTTAAAACGCCCGAGGATTTCAAAAGCGACTATCTGAGCGTGCACGGCGCAGGTTTCTCGGTTGCCCCATTGTTCAGGCAATCCGCATGGTTCCGCTTCCACAATCGAGCCGAAGGAATCAAAAACCTTTTCTTGGCGGGTGCTGGAACGCACCCCGGGGCGGGATTGCCAGGTGTCATCTGCTCGGCAAAAGTGCTCGATTCATTAATCCCAACGCCCGCCCTTTTATGAACTCGGGAACGCTTTCCGCCTCTGACCCTGTTTCGGCCAGCGCAGAGGAAACACTGGCCGTGAATGGCCGAAGCTTCTATTGGGCACGCCATTTTCTTGGAGAGACACATGCCGCAAGAGCGACTCGACTTTATGCCTTTTGCCGCCACCTCGACGACCTTGCGGACGAGTCGTCATCACACGAATCCGCGCGGGATAATCTTCTCATAACGCGCAATGCCATTCGCACAGGTGTCACCTCGGATCCCACTCTTCGCGACGGGCTCGACCTCATGCGCGAGTGTCGAATTCCCCCCGAAATTGTTCTCGAGCTGATCGAGGGGCTTCTTTCGGATCTTGAACCTGTTCGCACCGCGGACGAAGCGGCTCTCCTGCGCTACTCCTATCGGGTGGCCGGCACAGTGGGCATCATGATGTGCGGTGTGCTGGATGTTCACGACCCGCTTGCCTACCCCCATGCGATGGACCTCGGCATCGCCATGCAACTCACCAATATCTGCCGCGATATCGCAGAAGACGCCGGCATGAATCGCCGTTATCTTCCCGCGACGATCATTGGCGAGTTGGAGCCCGCGCACTTGCTCCAGCCCGGGGAAAATCTCCGTCCACTTTTGCGGCGTTCGGTTTCGCGTCTCCTCGACATGGCCGATTGCTACTACGCCAGCGGGGAAAGTGGGATCGCCTACCTTCCGCTTCGAGCCCGTAGTGGAATCCTGGTTGCGGCCCGCGTTTACCGAGCCATCGGTTCCCGCCTGCGCCGCCGTGACTGCGACTACTGGAGCCGGCGGGTGGTGGTAGGCTCCCGGCAAAAAGCGCTTGTCACGGCATCCACCCTTCTCCGCGCTCCCTTGCAGCGGTTTTTCTGGCGACCTTCCTCCAAACACGATTCCAAACTGCATGAGGCCTTGAGAGGCATGCCTGGATCGGTTACTAAAACATGACGCCTCCTTTCGAGATTATCATTATCGGAGGCGGGTGCGCTGGTCTCAGCCTTGCCATGAGGCTCTCCAGCCTGCCTGAGGAAAAAAAAGTCCTCATCGTGGAATCCCGCTCCGAATACCGTAATGATCGGACCTGGTGCTTTTGGGGAACTGACTCCGCGCAACTCCGCCACTTGGTCTCGCACCGCTGGCAGTCTGTTTTGCTGCAAACCCAAGATCGCAAAGTGAAGGTCGACTGCCGCACGGCACCCTACGAGATGATTTCCGCAGAGACTTTTTACGCAGCCGCACTCCAGAAAATCTCGCAAAATCCCTGCATCGAACTTGCCACTGGCACGGCGCTCACCTCCGAGCCATCGAGAGATGGCGACCTCTGGCGGATCGAAACAACCGCCGGCCAGCATGGAGGAAGGATTCTCATCGATACACGCCCGAATCTCCCGATTCAGACTGGCGAGGCGGTGCTCTGGCAGTCTTTTTTAGGACAGGAAATCGAATGTGACGAGTCTGCGTTTGACCCAACATGCGCAACCCTCATGAAATTTTTGCCAGTTGAGGAGAGGCGTATTCCGTTTGTCTATGTGCTGCCGTTTTCCCCGAAACGAGCCCTTGTTGAGTTCACGGTTTTCTCACCGAACCCGCTGGGCGCCGATGAACTTTCCCAAGGGCTTGAACTTGGTATCACCGCCGAGGTCGGGGCAGCCAGATATACGGTGAGAAGGACGGAACACGGCATCCTTCCTATGGGGCTTACAAAGCCCACCCCGAGGGCACAATCTTCGTGTGTGCGCGTGGGAGTCTCCTCAGGCGGGGCAAGACCTTCCTCAGGCTTTGCTTTTCAAAGAATCCAGCGCTGGGCCCAGACTTGTGCCGAGGCCCTATTGGCTGGTGACGCTCCTGTGGCCCATGCTCCCGATTCTTGGAGTCTCGCAACCATGGATCACTTATTCCTCCGGGTTCTCCGTGCGCGGCCCGAGAACTCACCGGATTTGTATCTCTCGCTTTTCGGAATCCCAAACCCACACCGACTCATCCGCTTCATGAGCGACCAAGCCACACCGGCCGATTGTGCATCGGTCGCTTATTCCCTGCCCGCATGGCCCTTTCTGGCGGAAATCCCAAATTTCATTTCGCGGCGCAAATACAAAATCGCGGGAGGTCGGAGCGCATGAGCATACTGCGCCTGCAGAGCTTGATTTTTTGCGGGGCAGCAATCCTGCTCGCCGCCACAGCGGCAACGCTCGGTCCACTTGGATCGCAAATCGAATTGATCGTCATTGCTTCCCTCATTCTTGTTCTAGGAGTCCCCCACGGCGCCCTCGACACCATTTTCGCCCGCCAAATTTATGGTATCCAGAACCTGCGTGGTTGGATTTGCTTCAGCGCTATATACCTTCTTCTCTCGGCGTTTGTTGTAGGGATATGGCTTCTACAACCCGCCACTTTCCTCATCGCCTTCCTTTTTATCTCGGCCTTCCACTTTTCCGGAGACCCGGCGGCAGGAACGCCCTGGCCCACACGGGCTCTCTACGGGGGCGCCGTCGTCATCCTTCCCGCCGCACTGCACGCTGTCGAAACGACACGCCTCTTTTCACTCCTCGCCGGCGAAAGTGCAGCCGATCTCGCCATGCCGTGGCTCGTCCTGCTTTCCTGGCCTTGGCTCGCCGGATTGATATTGGCCGCGATTCAAAGGATGCGAACGGATTGGCTCACGGGTTTGGAGCTCTTTTCCGTGGGTATTCTCTCGGTGGTCGCCCCGCCGCTTTTATCTTTCACCCTTTTCTTTTGCACCATGCACAGTGCCCGGCACATTCTCCGAACGATCGACTATTCCGCAAAGTCCTCCCGCTTCTTTATTCTCGGCGCAGCCCTTTTACCCATGTTCGGTGTGCTGGCCGTATCCTTGGTCGCTTGGTATTTTCTGCGAACCACGCCGATCGACGCACGCATCATTCAGATCGTCTTCGTCGGATTGGCCGCTCTCACCGTGCCCCATATGGCGCTTGTAGAACGCGTCCGCCTCTCGGGATGGGGCAAGCCGTAAAAAACTGTTTTTCCTAGATTAAAGTCCCTGCTGTATAGCGAGTTCTGAATCAATTACTTTTTCAATGCAGACCAGCTCATTGGCTGACAAAATTAGGGATTTTGGCAACTCTTTGGGGTATGAATAGACTTACCATCGAGATTGAACCTGAGCAGCATCGGCAAATCAAAACCCTCGCGACTTTCGCTGGCATGACGATCAAAGAATTTATTCTCTCCAAAACGCTCACTCCATCGAGTGGGAAGCCCCAGCAATCCGAGGATACGACCGCTCGACTGTTGGGTTCACCGAAAAATGCCAAACGGCTTCGTGAAGCCATCACCTCTCAAACCCCCGAGCACTTGATCTTTGAAACGACGGAGGATTTGAAGCGTGCGCTTGGAATTTAGGGAGCGAGCTTTCGAGGACTTGCAATATTGGGTTCAGATGAATCCCAAGGTAGCCAAGCGGCTGCTGAGATTGATTGAACCCAAATTCAGCAGAATTAACCACAGAGGACACAGAGAGCACAGAGAATGAGTTATTTACACTTTCATGAGCATTCAACGCCCCCCTAAGGCATTCCCGTGAGTCCTTTAAATTCATTCACTGCGCTCACCCTTTGGCAGTCTTTCTTCGCTCTGCTTCGATTTTATCATCCTGTTTAAAAATCCGTTTTCGTGTTTAAGAAACTAAACTGGACAACCAGAGCCACTGAGAGGGGAGCTTGCTGGATGGTGGTCCAAGCGAATCGATCAGGAGCATAGGCTTATCTATCGAGTTGACGGAGACAGCTTGATCGTAGCTCAGGCGAAAGGGCACTACGATGACTGAATTTCACCCGCTACGGCTACTACTCGTCAAAAGGGTCCAGCGTCTGAGGCTTGGGCGGCTGGGGACTCGGTGAGGTTGAAAATTGGCGCCTTCGAGGAAGCTGACCCTCTCCAAGTGGGGCGGCGCACTGGCGCGCGGAGTTTTTTAGAGGGCTCCGGCGCGGAGGTTGGTGAAGGCGGGGCCGAGGTGGGTGATGATGTCCGAGGCGGTGAGGGATTCTTGCGAGGCGGGGCCGTCGCGGAGGGCGAGTTCGGCGGCGTGTCCGCAGAGCCAGGCGGCGAGTTTTGCGGATGGGAGCGGGGATTTTCCCTGGGCGAGGAGTGCGGTGGCGACGCCGGTGAGGACATCGCCCATGCCTCCGGTGGCCATGCCGGGATGGCCGGTCGTATTGTAGGCAGGCGGGACTCCGCGTTCGCCGATGAGAGT
>CAXNGJ010000029.1:0-8026 GCA_964201895.1 Terrimicrobiaceae bacterium | reverse complement strand
CGCCTCGGGGAGCCCAATGAACTCGACTGCCTGCGCTGCCGCCTGCGCTACCAAAAGCGCGTTGGAATCCGCCAATCCGATGTCCTCGCTGGCACAAATAACCAGTCGCCGAGTAATGAACCGCACCTCCTCGCCAGCGTGCAGCATTTTCGCCAGCCAATAGATGGCGGCATCCGGATCGCTTCCCCGGATGCTTTTGATGAAGGCGCTGATCGTGTCGTAATGGTCATCCCCCGTGCCATCATAGACGACGGCCTTTTTCTGAATGCTTTCCTGTGCCGCGCCGAGATCGATATGGACGGATTCATCAGTCGAGGGCGGTGTGGTGAGGGCGGCGATCTCAAGAGCGTTCAAGCATTTTCTGGCATCTCCGTCACTCAGCTTTGCAAGAAACGCAGCGGCATCCGGTCCAATACGCACGCGCATCCTGCCCAAGCCGCGCCTGGCATCTCCAAGCGCACGCTCAATCAAAACCAGTAGATCGCTCTCAGCCAAAGGGCGAAGTTCAAAAATCTGCGAGCGGGAAATCAACGCGCTGTTGATGCTGAAAAACGGGTTCTGCGTCGTCGCACCGATGAGGCGCACGACGCCATTTTCGACTTCGGGCAGCAACACATCCTGCTGCGCCTTGTTGAAACGGTGGATCTCGTCCACAAAGAGAATCGTCCGCCCGCCATTCCCCCGCCGCGAAGCTGCAGTCGCAACAACACGGCGGATATCCGCAACATTGCTCTCCACGCCACTCAGGCGCTCGAAGCGCGATGCCGTCGCGCCTGCGATGACCTGCGCCAGCGTTGTTTTACCTGTTCCAGGTGGACCAAAAAGGATCAGCGAGGAAATGCGGTCCGCCTCGATCGCACGCCGCAGAAGCTTCCCCGGCGCGAGAAGATGTTGCTGACCACAATACTCGTCCAGCGTGCGCGGGCGCATTCGCGTAGCCAGCGGCGCGTCAGTCGGCACTTCGAGTGATTCCTGGGAAAAAAAGTCGTCCACGATGCGAAGCAGATTCCTGCAATCCACCCAACTCTCCAATGAAAAATCCGCGCCTCTTCAAAAACACTGAACACAACATCTGCTGTAAAAATCAGAACCATTCCTTCGATAAGATTTGACAATCCCCACTTTTCATCGCCAATTAGTTTCCGACACCAATGAATTCCCCTCACACAGAATCATCTGACCTAGTCACAAACTCAGTCCTCTACAAAGAATTCCTTGCTGAACGAGATGAAATTTTGCGCCACAAATGGATCGAAAGCGAGAAGATCGGGCGAGACATCGGGTTTGAAAAAGCCTTGCTCGACTGGATTTTGAAATATCGCTCCAGCTGGCGGAACAACCGGGCCAAATCACTCAGAGACCAAAACTCAGCTCCAGCATAGCAAACCAACAGCCTGCCCTTTAAGGTGGTCCCGCGAGGCCGCGAAGGACAAATGACTGCAGACCAAAACACACCTTCTATCCCCCCTCAGACAGCCATGGACAGCGAAGCCATCGAAAAGGCCATTCGCCGCATGGCCCACGAAATCGTCGAGCGCCATGACTCTTCTGCTCGCATCGTTCTTGCTGGAATACCCACGCGTGGCGTGGAGGTAGCCAATCGTCTCGCTGACCACATCGAGAAAATCGAAGGAGTGCGCCCCTTTTTGGGCAAGCTGGATATCTCGATGCACCGAGACGACCTCTCGACCCGTGGCAAGGTGACCGCGCTCGAAGTGACCGACCTTCCGGTGGACCTCGACGCCCGCCCGCTTGTTCTTGTCGATGATGTTTTTTTTACCGGTCGCACCACGCGCGCCGCACTCGACGCCTTGGCGTCATTCGGTCGTCCATCGACTATTCAACTGGCGGTGCTCGTTGACCGCGGGCACAGGGAACTTCCCATCCGGCCGGACTACGTTGGGAAGAACCTTCCGACCTCACGCGAGGAAAAAATCCGCGTTCGCTTTGAAAATCTCGACGGCGTGCCCGACTCGGTCGTCGTCATCAAACCATGAGCATCTGGACCCGCAAAGACCTCACCGGACTGGATGACCTCACCGATGCCGAGATCAACTTCCTCCTCGATACCGCCCGTGCGTTCAAAGGCGTCGGCGAACGCAGCCTGAAAAAAGTGCCCGCGCTCCGGGGCAAGACGCTCGTAAATTTCTTTGTTGAGCCGAGCACCCGCACCCGGACATCGTTCGAGGTCGCCGCGATGCGCCTCAGCGCGGATGTGGTGAATATCTCGGCCACCGCATCCAGTCTGCAAAAAGGCGAGACGCTCAAGGATACCGCTCTCAACCTTCAAGCCCTTCAGGCTGACATCATCGTCCTACGCCACAGCTCCCCAGGCTCGTCCCGATTCCTCGCCGAGCGCCTCCACTCCAGCATCATCAACGCCGGCGACGGCGCCCACGAACATCCCACGCAAGGTCTCCTCGATATCTTCACGATCCGGGAAAAATTCGGCCGCATTGAGGGCCTCCATGTTGCCATCGTCGGTGACATCCTCTTCAGCCGCGTCGCCCGCTCAAACATCTTCGGACTCCTCAAACTCGGCGCCAAAGTGACACTCGTGGGCCCGTCCACGCTGGTCCCGAAAAGCTTTGAAAAACTCGGCGTCCGCGTCACCCACCGCCTTGATGACATTTTGGAGGAAGTGGATGTCGTGAACCTCCTGCGCATCCAACACGAACGCCAGCGCAAGGAATACTTCCCTGGCCTCGGCGAATACGTCTCCCTCTTCGGTCTCACCAAAGCCCGCGCCGCAAAGCTCAAGCCGGCCTGCCTCATCATGCACCCTGGCCCGATCAACCGCGGGGTGGAAATCGACAGCGACATAGCCGATGGACACCAGAGCGTGATTCTGGAGCAAGTCACCAACGGCATCGCCGTCCGTATGGCCGTCCTCTACTCCTGCGCCGGAGGAGCCGGCGTGCCGCTATGAACGCCAATCCGAGGGAATTGACCACAGAGGACACAGAGAGCACGGAGAGTAATAGTTTTCCAATCCAATCCGTTCGCCCAATGAACTCACATGCCATGGCATCCTCCTCCTTTTCAAAACCCACCTGCCTTCCCTCTGTGTTTTCTGTGTCCTCTGTGGTCAATCCATGAAAAAAATCACCCGCATCGCCAACGGTCGCATCATCGATCCAGCCAACCACCGTGACGAAACCGCCGACCTCTGGATGGCCGACGGTAAAATCATCGAATCGATGCCAGGCAAGGAAACCGAGACCATTGATGCCGCCGGTCTCGTCGTGGCGCCAGGCCTCATCGACATCCATGTCCACCTCCGTGAGCCAGGCCAATCGCATAAAGAGACGATGGCCAGCGGCACGCGCGCCGCAGCGGCCGGAGGATTCACCACTGTCGTCGCCATGCCGAATACAAATCCCTCGGCCGACAGTGCTGCGACGATCACATGGATCAAAGAAAAAGCCGCGCGCGAAGCCTGCGTGAATGTTCTTTGCACCGGGGCGATCACCAAGGGGCTGAAAGGCGAGGAACTCGCTCCCGTCGGCTCACTCTTCAATGCCGGAGTCGTCGCCCTTACGGATGATGGTCATTGCATCCAGAACAACGAAATCATGCGCCGCGCGGTGGAATATGCCCGCATGTTCGGACTGACCGTCATGGACCATTGCCAGGACTACTCCATCGTCGGAGACGGCATCATGCACGAGGGCGAGTGGAGTCTTCGCCTCGGCCTGCCCGGCTGGCCCCGCGCCGGCGAGGAGATGATTGTCGCCCGCAACATCATGCTGGCCGAACTCTGCGATTCCCCCATCCACTGCCAACACATCAGCTCCGGAGGCAGTGTGCGCCTCATCCGCGAGGCACGCGCCCGGGGCGTGAAAATCTCCGGAGAAGTCTGCGCGCACCACATCGCGCTAACGGATGCCACACTCGCGGCGTTCGACAGCAATTTCAAAATGAACCCACCCCTGCGCACGCCGGAAGACATCGACGCCATCATCGAAGGCATCGCCGACGGCACGCTGACCATCCTTTGCAGCGACCACGCCCCCCATGCGGCCTACGAAAAGGAAGTCGAAATCGACCATGCACCCTTCGGCATCACCGGCCTCGAAACCGAGTTCTCCATTTTCCACGACATCCTCGTCCACAAACGCCAAGCGATCGACCTCCCCCGCCTCCTCGCCCTCTTCACCTCCGAGCCCGCAGCACTCCTCAAGCTCGACCGAGGCACCCTCTCGACCGGCGTTGCCGCCGATATCGTGCTCATCGACCCCGCGATGGACTGGACATTCGACAAAACCCAATCAGTTTCCCTCTCAAAAAACACACCCTTCCACGGCCACGCCTGGCGCGGCCGCGCAGTCCGCACCATCGTAGGCGGCGAGACAGTCTGGAAGCTCACCGCTTAAACCGTTTAAAGAGCTTTAACCCTCCCCCCAAAAAAACTTTTCGGGCGAGATAGCTTCAGTGTGCACACTGGGCCCCAGTTAAAGAGGCCTTTTGGCTTAGACTGTTGCGGTTTTTTGGATTTCGAGCAGGCGGGTGATGCCTCCTCTGGCTGCGGCGACCATTTGTTCGAGTTGGGTTGGGCTGAAGACGTTTTCTTCGCCGCTGCCTTGGAGTTCCACGAAATCGAGTTTGTCGGTCATGACGACATTCATATCGACGCAGGCATCGCGGTCTTCGATGTAGTCGAGATCGACGAGCACTTCGCCATTCACGATGCCCACGCTCACGGCGGCCACGCGGTTTTTAACCGGGAGTTCTTTGATTTTTCCCTGTTTGACAAGCCATTGTCCGGCGAGTTCCACGGCAACCGATGCGCCAGTGATCGCAGCTGTGCGCGTGCCACCATCCGCCTGCAAGACATCGCAATCCACCCAAAGTGTGCGCTGGCCGAGTTTTTCCAGATCCACGACGGCGCGGAGGGATCGGCCGATGAGGCGTTGAATCTCGGTGCCGCGTCCGTCCACGCGTCCGCGCGAGGAGTCGCGTTGTTTGCGGGTGAGGGTCGAGTAGGGGAGCATGGAGTATTCGGCCGTGATCCAGCCGCCGGTTTTATTTTGCTCTTTCATCCAACGCGGCACGCTCTCTTCGATCGTGGCGGCGCAGATGACCTTGGTATTGCCGAAGGAAACCAGCACGGAGCCCTGGGCGTGAGGGGCGATGCCCTTTTCCAGGGTGACGGGTCGGATTTCGTGTGCTTGGCGGTTGTCGTGACGGCTCATAAAGGCGATGAGTCTGACGGCAAGTGGCGGCGGCGGGCAAGGAACGATTAAAAAAAACGACCACTTGACGATTCAGAGCGTGTTGCATACCCTGCGCGTCCAATTTTTTAGAAAGTAGGTGAATTTATGCCGGAAATAATCGTTCGAAAAGGCGAGCCCATCGATAGAGCCCTGAAGCGTTTGAAAGGGAAGATCGATGCGGAGGGCTTGATGGATGAAGTGCGTCGTTTACGCGCTTTTGAAACGCCCGTTCAGCGCACGCGCCGCAAAGCAAAAAACAATGCCAAGCGCGCGAAGTTGAAAATCCGATTTAATTTCAACCCCGTGTCCTGACATTGGACGGGGGTCAAATTGTTATCGCCGGCTGCGGTTTCCTCGGGGAAGCCGCAGCCGGTTTCTTTTTGGAGTCGGGATGGCGCGTGCTCGGGCTGTGCGCAACGGAGGAATCCGCTGCCAGACTCGCAGGGCGGCCGTTTCCTGTCGCCGTTGTTGATATTTCCAAGCCAATGACTGCTCCGGCTGGATGGGAGCATCCCGACGTGGTCGTGCACTGCGCGAGTTCGGGACGCGGCGGGGCGGATGCCTACCGTGCGGTTTACCGGGATGGCTTGGAGCACCTCCTTGACGCCTTTTCTCCGAAGCGTCTGATTTTTACTGGTAGCACTTCGGTTTACTCACAAGTCGATGGGGGGTGGGTCAGCGAGGAATCCCCGGCCGAGCCGGATCGCGAGACCGGGAGGGTTTTGCTCGAAGCAGAAAAGATCGCGCTTGATAGCGGCGGCATCGTGGCGAGGTTGGCGGGAATTTACGGCCCTGGCCGCTCGGTGTTATTAAAAAAATTTCTGGATGGCTCGGCTGTTCTTGAAGCGGGAGGCAACCGTTGGATCAACCAAATCCACCGGGATGACGGCGCACGGGCGCTGCTCCAGTTGGCGCAGAGCGAAGCGGCGGCCGGCATTTACAATGTGTGCGATGATACGCCGACCACTCAGCGCGAGATTTATGGATGGATCGCCGACTTTTTGAATCGTCCGCTGCCGCCTGAGGGGCCGGCGGACCTGAACCGCAAACGCGGGTGGACGAGCAAACGCATCAGCAACGCGCGCTTGAGGGCATTAGGCTGGAGTCCGCGCTACCCCGGTTATCGCGATGCGTTGCCGGAACTCGCCGGCGCGTAGGGACTAGGTTTCCGGCAGGGCCTGAACCTGAATAATGGGCAGCGGGAAGCGGAGGCGGAGTTCGCCGTCGATTTTGACCTCCACCGTATAAACGCCGGCCGATGGGATTTGGAGTCCACCGAAGACGTGGACATTGGTGGCATGGGCATCGAGTGCGGGGAGTTGGAATTCGACTTCGCTCTCCGCGATGGGGGTATCCTCCTCCGGTGTGAGGATGGCAGATTGTTGCGTGAACCGACCGACGCCGCCACACCAGCGGGTCCAAAGGCAGAGTTTAAAAAAGCCAAGAGGTAGCACCGGGGCGGGAATCATACCGATTATGCCAACGAGCGTCTGCTGGCCGCTGGCTTCCTGGCGAACATCCTCGCAAAGCACGCAGGCCTGCAGATCGGGTAAAATGACTTCGGACATATCGACAATAGACTCCGCGATGCGTGTTCATGCACGAACGAAATAAGCGGGACCTCCCGGCACCTGGGGGGAGTTTCTAAATTCTGTGCAAAGCTTGTTCCAGGGCGCAGAATGACATCATGGCAAACGAGTCCGAAATCCACCAACTGCGTCGTGATTATCAGCGCGAGCCGCTTGATTTGGCTTCATTCCACGACGATCCGCTGGTGCAGTTTCGCGTGTGGTTTGAGGAGGCGCGGAGCGCGGGGATTCTTGAGCCGAATGCCATGACGCTGGGTACGGCGGATGGCTCGTGCCGCGTTTCGTGCCGCACGGTTTTGCTGAAGGGCATCGATGGTGGGGGATTCGTTTTTTTCACGAACTATGGCAGCCGCAAGGCCCGACAAATTGCGGAGAATCCGCAAGCGGCGCTGCTGTTCCCCTGGATCACGCTGGAGCGTCAGGTCGAGGTGGCCGGCCGCGTGGAGAAAATTTCCGAGGCCGAGTCGCTGGAGTATTTTCTCAGCCGTCCCTTCGGCAGCCGCATCGGAGCTTGGGTCTCGGAGCAAAGTTCCGTGATCCCCTCGCGCGAGGTTCTTGTTTCAAGATTCGAGGAGCTGCAAAAGCAGTTTGCCGATGGGAATGTGCCGAAGCCCGAGGGTTGGGGTGGCTATCGTGTGGTGCCCGAGACGATCGAGTTCTGGCAGGGAGGAGCTGACCGCTTGCATGACCGTTTTCTCTACAGCCGCTCGGATGCGGGATGGAAAATATCTCGACTGGCTCCTTGAAAGCCGAATTCAGCAGAATTAACCACAGAGGACACAGAGAGCACAGAGAATGAGTTGTTTGCACTTCGATACGTATCCAACGTTTTGTGCAGTCTTCAACACTCCCTAAGGACTTCCTGTGAATACTGTCATCCTGTTTAAAAATACGTTTGTGGGTTGAAAGCCTCCCAAGCCCGAGGCGGCTCTATTTTGTCGGCTTATGCTGGTCGTCGAAGTTCAGGTAGGTGTAGAGCGTGAGACTTTTTTCGTAGTCGTCCAGCAGGCGCATGGCCTCATTCGGCTTGAGGCGGTCGCTTTTGATCGCGGCGTCGGTCTGGGCCTTCATCTGGCGGGCGAGTTCGTTCACGTCCCACTGGGTTAGCGAGAGAACCTGACCAATGGTGCTGCCGGGGAGGACTTCTTCGACATAGTGTCCAGAGTCCTCGTCCTCATCGAGGTAGATGTGCATTTCGTTCACGCGGCCGAACAGGTTGTG